>JBKBVP010000015.1:0-7438 GCA_046289495.1 Candidatus Kapaibacteriota bacterium
CAAGTAGAAAAGTTCCATTCATTCAAAAGAACATAAACATCTTGATTAATTGTGACTGCTCCGCGGATAGTCCAGCCCCAGCGTTCAGGATTTTCAAATCCACTTGCTTTATTCCAATTTGCTCCTTCATCGTCTGTAAAATACACTGATGCAGGGGAATTTGCAACTACTATTAATCGTGATTTTTTCCCTTGCTGAAGGATTTTTACCATTCTTGGGTTAGCAAATTTCTTGGCATTATTTAAGCAAATCCAATTATTGCCTTTTATCGTACCTTTCCAAATATTTCCACCCGCAGATGCTAAATAGATTGCTTGGCTGTTCGTATCGTAGTCCAGTATGTGGACTCTTCCGGCAAGGTTGTTGCTTCCTTTTTCAATCCATTGACCCATTATCCTTCCATTTGTATATTCCAGAGAACCAATTACTTCAAATTTGCTTTGGTATTCATCGTTTTGCAAAATTTGCTTTGTTTTTTGGTCGATTATCCAGTAAGGTAATCCTTCTTCACATCGATGCAAATTGTTTAGCCATTCTTGTCTTTGGTTTTTGAATTCTTCCTGCCCTTCATTATTCATCAGCTTGTTTATTATGGTTTGAGAAAGTAGGGGAAAATTAAATGCAAAAAAGTATAAAAATATTTTAAAGATTGTTTCCATAACATATGAATTTTTCAAAATGAAATTTAAAAAATTTTTTAAATTTCCATAAATAAAAGGAGTGGATTATGAAAAAGATAATTTTTTTCTTTATCATGTCATTTTTGTTCTTTATTTCCTGCGAAGAAAAAGAATGCATTGTAAGTACTCAGCCAAGAGACACAAGCAACACAGATGCAAAATTCGGTACCTATGGAGACCATTCTTATTTCCTGTATGGGAATTGTGATGACGATGGGAATTTCATTGATTCAACAATTGATGTTTTTCTTGCATATAAAGAAAAAATGAATGTAAATGGAATAGCGTGCAACTTGGTTTATCTGGAGGACCCTTCCAGTGGTAATAAAATTCCCTTCTTTATTGCTCGCACAAACAAATGGATAAAAATATTTTCGCATTCTTTTGTTCCTTTTGTCGCATCTGGAATTATGGAGGAGTATGCACCTCATTTCTGGCAGACCATTTGGACCAGAGATTACTCTAATAGTACATTCGATACGATGACAACCGGAGTGTATCCTCTCTTAACACTTATAACAAAAGACACTATGAATTTTTGGGCGGATGTTTTCGTAAAATGTCAATATCGTTTTGAATATAAGTACGAAAATCTTGGAGAAGCATTTTTTAATTTCCCGTATATGAATAGTCCTATTCTTGCAATTGGAACAAAAATCACATTTAATACCACTGTTAAATTGACAGATGATAAGTACAAATTTATCAGGCTTGACGAAATTGATACTACATTCAAAAATCTGCCATACGACGAGTTCTACTTCGACAACAATAGGAGCTCATTCGTTGATAAAGTCGTAATGAAAGTCTACTGTGCAGAGCCTTTTGGAATTCTTTGGATTTGGGTTAAGCATAAAACTCTTTTAAACCAGAGAACGTATCTTTATCAATTTAAATATAATTTGAGGATTTCTTTCGGTGGGTAGTAAGTGTAATTCTTACCTTATACGACGAATATAATTTATAATTTTAAAAATTTTTTAGTCTTTTGAAAAAAGCAAATACTCTTTCAAACTCTAAAACAAAAGAGAATTTATATTTTTTTTGTTAATTTTATTATTCATAACTTAGTGGCATTTATGATAGACATTTTCCAAATCGAAGTTGAATGTCCCGCTTGTCGCTCTCGATTTTCAATTGCAGATGTACTCTCGGACAAAGTTCAGAAAGACATAGAAGAGCGCCTGAGAAAGCAAGCCATAGATGAAATCCAAAGGACAAAAGAGAGAGAAATCGAAAAATTAAAGTTGGAGCACCAGCTTGAGATTGAAAATCTGAAGAAGGAGCTCCAAGAGCAATATCAAACGGATATAAAGAAATCTGCAAAGGCTATGTCCGAGTTGCTAGCCCAAGTTGAAAATTACAGAGAAACATTGAAAAAGTTGGAGCAAGAATTAGAAGAATCGCGTAAAGTGGAGTTGGAATTGCGCAAAAAAGAATTGGAGTTGAAGAGTAAGTTAGAGCAAGAGTTTCAAAACCGATTAAGCAAAGAATTGGAAAATATTAAGTCGGAATTAGACAAAAAGACAAAAGAATTGGAAGAGGCACGGAAATTGGAACTCGAGCTACGCCGTCGAGAAACAGAACTATTTCAAAAAGAGCAAAGTCTCGAGTTGGAGGTACAAAGGCGACTACAAACGCGACTAAACGAGGAGCGTAAACAGATTCAAGAGATTACCAAGCAAATTATCACTGCCGATTATGAGCATAGATTTCGTGAAAAAGATGAAATAATAGCCTCGATGCAGAAGAAAATTGAGGAGCTGAACTTTAAGTTGCAAGTGAGTTCCCAACAGCTGCAAGGCGAAGTTCAAGAGATTGCAATCGAAGAGCAATTGCGCTTGAAATTCCCATTTGATAGTATCGAACCAGTACCAAAGGGAGTTCGTGGAGCAGATATCATCCAAAAGGTTCGCAACAAATTTGGCGAAGCCTGCGGTGTGATACTTTGGGAGTCGAAGCGTACAACAAATTGGAGTAACGAATGGATACCCAAACTCAAGGAAGACCAAAGAGAGCTTGGTGCAGAGTTTGCCGTTATTGTCTCTCGTGCCTTGCCGAAGGAAATTACCTCGGTTGGATTGCTCGACGGTGTCTGGATTTGTAGCTTCGATTCTTTCGTCGGCTTGGCAATGGCTTTGAGAGAGAACTTAATCCAAGTGCAACACGTGAAAAACTCTTTAATTGGGCGTGAAACCAAAATGGAGCAAATATATAATTACATTTGCAGTGAGCAATTTGCTCAGAAAGTGCGTGCAATCGTCGATGCTTTTGTATCGATGAAAAACGACTTGGAAAAGGAAAAAGTTGCAATGGAAAAACATTGGAAAAAACGAGAGGAAGAGTTGAACAAAGTTTTGAAAAATACTGCAAGAATTTACGGAGAAATCGAGGCTTTAGTAGGAAATCAATTGCCAGAAATTGATTATTTTAAACTACCTGGAAGCTAATATTTTGTAGTATAATTTTTGGGAGTTTTTATGAGGAAATTGTATTACTCGATTTTTGTACTCTTCATTTACAGCTCAATAGTTACAATGGCTCAATGGGAACAACTTAGTGGTTTTTCCTCGGGTTCCTCAGGTCCAATAACGGATATATTAACCGCAAATCAACGTGTCTATGCTGTTGCCTGGACGAATGGGCTTTTTGTCTCTTCTGATTACGGTGATAATTGGGTTCAGCAAAACGAGGGTCTGACCACAACTCTTGTGAAATGCATAGCACAAGTCGATACATTTTTGCTAATTGGAACTACAGATACAAGTGGTGTATTTCGCTCGTCTAATAAAGGTTTCACTTGGTCGCCCTCCAATGATAGCTTATTGGACAGACACATTGTCACTTTTATTGTCGACAATACCGTAGTTTATCTACTAACTGAAGGAAGCGTAGTTTACAAGTCCACAGATTTGGGAGTTACTTGGTGGCGCTTTGAAACAAAGGGTTTAGAGGGCTCGATTATTACTTCCATTGCTGTAAGTGATGGTCGTGTACTTGTTGGTACAAGCAGTGGGGATTTGTTCCTTACAACTGATGAGGGAAATACTTGGACAAACATTAAAGACAAACAATTCTACTCTGCTGTCACTACTTTATTATGGGATGGTGATGATATTTATTGTGGAACACAGATTGGTTTATACTATTCAAGCAATTTTGGTCAAAATTGGTTTCAAAGAAATGTTGGTTTGAAAACCAAAGATATTACATTGTTGAAAAAAGTTCAAGATGCTTTTATTCTTGGGACACGCACAGGTGGAGTTTACTTTTCCAAGGACCAGGGACGCACTTGGTTCGAGTTCAACGAGGGCATCCCGGACTTATCAATATTGTCTTTGAGTTTCGACCAATATTATATTTATGTGGGAACGGAATTCGGCTCTGTTGCCCGCAGAAACATCACCGAATTGAAGATACCCGAAGTCCAAGCTCCCGTGTTGACTTACCCACCAAACGGCGCCAAAAATGTTGAGAAAATTGTAAGTTTCGCTTGGGAAGAATCCAAAGGTGCTGTCTTTTATCATATTATTGTTGCAAGGGATGAAAGTTTCTCCTTAAATTCTATTGTTGCCGATAAAAATGAAATTACAACCACTTATCTTCCCTCCGTTTCTTTGCAACCGAACAGAAGGTATTATTGGAAAGTTTCTGCAATTGATTATCTATCTCAAGAGAAATGGTCGGAGGTATTCTCATTCGAAACTATATTCGAGCCTGAAAAGCCAACACTTTACTTTCCGTTCAACAATTTTGAAACTAATTCACTTCCAATACAATTTCTATGGAGCGACTTAGGTTTTGTGGAAAACTATCAACTTCAGATTTCAAATTCTTTTGATTTTCTGAATCTGGTAGCAGATATTACTACCAAGGATACCTCTTACACAGTATCTCAGGGCATTGAGAACAACAGAACATATTTTTGGAGGGTTATCGCAAAATACAACGATACAACGATTGTGGTTTCCGATACATTTTCATTTAGAACAACTGTACTTGGTGTCGAGCAAGAAGAGCTAAATTCATTTAAGTGGAGTCTGTCTGGTACAAAGCTTGTATTTGAACTCGAAAATACGGTACCTGGAAGGGTTTTTTCCATCGAAATCTTCAACGTTATTGGTAAAAGTGTTCGTTATGGTTGGTTCGAAACAACCACAAATAAAAATTTAGTAGAAATTAATTTGGACGATTTATCCTCCGGTGTGTATTACTTCTCATTATTGAGCAAAGAAGTTTCATTTGGCTCAGGGTTTGTGTTACTTAAGTAATTCATTTTTGTGAATTATGTAGTAAATTTAAATCATTCTTCTAGAAATACTTAATTCAATTGATAAATATTACTAAAAATTTGAAACCATGCCTTGTGTGATTTTACCTCCGCAAATCAAAATATTTTGATTTTTACTCATAGCATCATATATAATATTTGCAGATGTTGCTGTGAAATCACCATTTGTGCTTCCATTCCATAGAATGGTTTTCAATGATCTAAATTTATTAGAATTATTTATAAAGTCGTTTTCAGAAATTTCATATATGAAACCGGAAGGAAGTTTGCTATTTATCAAGGGTTGGATAGAGTGTTTTGTCTCTCCAGCAAGTATGTTTAATCTAGATAATCCAGAATGAAACACTTTCCAACTTGAACTTGTTTCGGAAAAATTTCCATTTGATGTCTGAATGTTTATTTGAATCATAGCAGCGAATGGTGTTGGACCAAGTGTTAATGAAATACTGAAACTTAATTTTGAATTTGGTATTACAGTTACATTCGTAGTTGTCTCTGGATATGTTAATTCCCAATCACTTGGCAGATTCTCTTCGATTAAAGAATTTAATTTAAATTTTTAACAAAAACTAAACAAAGAAAATATCTTTTATTAACTCTTCACCTAATTCTTTGTTTATTTTTAACTTAATTTCGTCTTTAAAAAAAAACATTTCGGATTTCCATATGGAATTGGAGCATTTTACTGTCAAGATACCTCTTCGGAACTTCTCCGGTTGGCAATTATTTTTAATCGAGGGTTCAATTACATTGTTCCATACAAGTTCAATTCTTAAAAGAGGCGACTTCTTCTTATCAATAATACCACCGACAACATCTCCAAGGATTTTATCGATAGAGAGAACTTGACTGTATCGCTTTCTACTTTTGCCCATTTTATGCTTTACGCAACCAATGATAAATTTCTTTAAATGATGGTTTCTTGCCGTAAATCAATATACCAACTCGATAAATTTTAGCTGAAATTCTTAAAATTACAAAAATGAATAGCAGCATCAAAACAATGGAAAGTAGTGGTTGCCAGAGTGGAAGTGTCGAGCTACCTAACCTTGCTATCATTAAAACTGGAGTAAAAGGAGGGAATAGCGAAAGTAAAGTTGAAAGAAGGCTATTTGGATTTGCAACAATAATATTTATTAAGAATACGGGCAAAATAAAAATAATATTTACAGGCGTAATAATGATTTGTGCATCTTGTTCGTGGTCTACAGTTGAGCCCAAGCCGGCAAAAATCGAAGCTACAAGAAAGTAGCCAAGCAAGAAATAAATTATGAACATCAAGACAAATCCGGCTGGGATAGGTGGTATCTCGAATTGTTTGGGTATTTGATTATTAACTGTGAGTTCATTGGCAAAGCTTTCTGCAATAGGTTCTGGTTGGGTAAAAAGAGTAATTATTTGCGTTGAAATCATACTTACTGCAAGTAGAAGTACAATCCAGGCAAATATTTGAGTGAGTCCTACACTTCCAAGTCCGATAACTTTTCCCAACATTATGTCAAAAGGTTTTGTAGAGGATAATAAAATTTCTACGATACGATTAGATTTCTCCTCGACGACTCCCCGCATAACCAACCCACCATAAGTAAATATAAGCAGAAATAGTGCTATTCCAACAAAGAAACTAAAGAAACTGTAAAAACTCGAGTAATCGGTTCTTATTCCTTCTGGTGTTACCTTTTTGGTTTCTACTTTAGTTTCCTTTTCAATTTGGCGAATCAATGTTTCATCCAAGCCACTTTCTGCAAGAAGATGCTTTCGGTATGCTTTTCCTACAACATTTTCCACTTTTTCAATAAGGGCAATTCCTCCGCCACCTTTTGTGTATACTGTAACAGAGTTGTTCTTAATACTTTGCAAGTCGACTACAAGATAGGCTTCCAATTCATTGTTAAGTAATTTAGCATTCAATACTCTTTCATTAGAATTATCAATAGAAAAGACATTTGAATCTGCTTTTACTATTTCCTCGCCTATATTGCTGTTGGTCTTGTCGAGCACTGCGACTTTAACTTCAGTTCTTTCCCAAAAGTAAACTTGTAGGAGAACTGGCAAAGTAACCATTAGCAACCAGACTACTGGTAATAGAAATGTTCCAATCCAAAAACCTTTTGATTTTACAATGTTAAAATAATCTCTTTTGGCAATAATCCAAAATTTCGACTCGAACTTCATTATTGCACCTTTGTTACTTCTTCGATAAAAATTTCTCGTAGTCCTGGAGAGGATATTTCGATTTTCTTGATATCAACTTTGTCGGTAATTTCTTTTATAAATTCTTTTAAATTAAAATTGTTCTTGTCAAACCGAAATTCTATCCTATTTTGAGTTTGGTTCAAAATTTTCACATTCTTAAGTTCTAAGAAATTATTTCCATTAGAAGTGTACTCACAAATCACCGTATCCTTCTCTCGTGATGCTTTGATATCCGATAGTGAACCGCATAGTACTACTTTTCCTTTATTAA
>JBKBVP010000015.1:7448-12009 GCA_046289495.1 Candidatus Kapaibacteriota bacterium
GCATACGTCGTCGCAAAGTTGTTCTGCTTGCTCCATAATGTGTGTTGAAAGCACAATTGTCTTGCCAGCAGATTTTAAATCTAATAGTACGTTTTTAAAAACTTCCACGTTGATTGGGTCGAAACCAGAGAATGGCTCGTCTAAAATAAGCAAATCTGGGTCGTGCATAAGAACAGAAATGAATTGTATCTTTTGTTGCATACCTTTGGAAAGTTCCTGAACTTTTTTATTCACCCAATCTTTGGCATCGAGTAAAGAAAGCCATTTTAAAGCATTCGCTCTAGCTTTCGTATTGGGAAGCCCCTTCAATTCAGCAAAGAAAATCAATTGGTCGATGACCTTCATCTTCTTATAAAGTCCGCGTTCCTCTGGCAGGTATCCAATTTTAGATTGAACTTTTGTAATGTCGGTTTCCTCAAACACTTGAATTTCGCCCCTATCTGGCAAAAAAATGCCGGCAATCATTCGAATTGTTGTCGTTTTGCCAGCTCCGTTTGGTCCCAATATACCAAAAATTTTACCGCTTTCAATTGAAAAGCTCACTCCGTCTACTGCTACGACATCTTTAAACGATTTCGTTACGTTTGATAATTTGACTGTTTCCATTAATCCATATGATTAATTTATTAAGCTTACGTTAAAATAACACAAATGTTACAGAATTAATTTAAAAATACCAAAGTACTAATTTTTTGGATAAAATAGAAATTCGAAACTAAATAAACTTGGAGAACAATATGTTGGAGAATGCTTTTTCCGGAAGTCGAAATTATTGGCTTTGGGTGGTGACATTGCTTGTTCTTCTTGGATTGGGGTTTATTTTCTATTTGCAACAATTTAGCCAAGGCTTAACTATAACGGGTTTGAGCCGCGATGTAACCTGGGGTTTTTACATTGCGCAGTTTACTTTTCTTGTTGGTGTGGCAGCATCTGCTGTTATGGTCGTCCTTCCATATTATCTTCATAATTACAAGGATTTTAGTAAAATTACAATTTTAGGGGAATTCCTTGCAATTGGTGCTGTCGTTATGTGTATGACTTTTATCTTTGTCGATATGGGACAACCCCTGCGGATTTTGAATGTTTTTCTTCATCCTACTTTGAATTCGATGATGTTCTGGGATTCTGTTTCTCTTCTTGGCTATTTAATTTTGAACGTAATAATTAGTATGGTCACCCTTGCTTCAGAAAAAAAAGGCATCGCTCCACCCAAATGGATAAAGCCAATTATAATCTTTTCTATTCCTTGGGCTGTTAGCATACACACGGTTACTGCATTTTTATACTCTGGCTTGGCTGCACGTCCATTTTGGTTGACTGCAATTATGGCGCCTCGCTTCCTTGCAACTGCTTTTGCCGCTGGTCCAGCTCTCCTTATTCTTTTTTGCCTCCTACTTAGAAAAATTACTAAATTCGACCCAGGGGACAAAGCCATCCAAAGCATCGCAGTAATTGTTACATATGCAATGATATTAAATGTATTCTTTTTCCTTTTGGAGCTCTTTACTGCTCTATATAGTGGAATACACGAGCATAAATTGCATTTTGAACTTCTCTATTTTGGCTTGGAAGACAATAATTTCCTTGTCCCTTGGATGTGGACCTCGGTTGTCCTTGCTATCATCTCTCTTATACTGTTGATAACTCCAAATTTTAGAAAAAAAACTAACCTTCTCGCTATTGCCTGCTTTACAACTTTCTTCTCAATTTGGATCGACAAAGGGTTGGGTCTTATCGTTGCTGGTTTTATTCCAAATCCCTTGGGTAAAGTTGTAAAATACGTTCCTACATTTCCGGAGATTATGATTTCACTCGGGGTGTATGCATTGGGCTTTTTAATTATTACTGCTTTGTACAAAATTGCTCTCTCTGTTCGCCGAGAGTTGAAATATTGATTATCACAACAGTGATTAAATTTAAAAGCATTTGTATGCTAACCAACGCTCCATCTTTAATTTTCTCAAAATAAACTAGTTGTAGATTCGACAATACTTTTTTTGTAATTTTAACCTATGAAGCAAAGTCAAAGGTTGGTGTATCTCGATTTGATGCGCGTCGTTGCTATGGTAATGATGATTATGGGACATTCCTTCTTCGACCTCGTTCGTCCCAATTTAGTCAATACAAGTCAATTCCCTTGGTCTGTATGGGAATTCCTACGTGGGTTGACTGCTCCTATGTTTCTTTTCATCTCAGGAATCGTTCAAGTTTTTGCAAATAAGCGGGAACAGCATAAACTACCAAAAGAAACAGTTTATAGAAGAATCAGAACTTCACTTCTAGTGATTTTTCTTGCTTACTTTCTAAATTTTCCAGTTCAAAAAGCATTTCATATAATATTTCAAAGTAAACAAAACTTAATTCCTTTCTTCCAAGTCAATATTCTTCAAATCATTGGTACTACATTGCTATGGGTTTTATTTTACTTTTTAATAACGAAGAATAATCGACAACTTGGGAGAATTTCGCTCTGGACAGGGATTTTTATCTTTGCTCTTACGCCACTGGTTCATTTGATTGACTGGTACAATATTTTACCCTTGCCTATTGCACCGTATTTCTCGTTGGAAAAGGGTTCCTATTTTACAATCTTCCCCTTCTCGGCTTTTACTTTCTTTGGAGTGACTTTTGGCACTTACCTCGAACGCTTTGAATTACCCCAACGTGCAAACGTTATCATAAAATATGGCTTTATACTTTTCAACATTGTTCTACCTTTGGGAATTGCAGTTTACATTTTTATAAATTCTTTCTCTCTGCCTTTTTATGATGTATTCAAAGCTAATTCTGGAATCTCTATAGTTCGTTTGGCTTGTGTGTTGGCTTTGCTTTCTTTGCTCGTATTGCTCTACAAAAAATATCTTTACAATTTCGACTTTGTTCAAAAAGTCTCTACTACTTTAGGTAAAAATGCTTTATTCGTCTATGTGGTGCATTTGATCATTCTTTATGGTCTTCCTTGGTATCCGGGTTTTGCTACAATTTTCAATCGGACTTTAGATTTGTTGCCATCTTTTGCAGCCTCTCTCTTGGTTGTCTTTATATCTTTTTCTCTTGTTTTTATTCTCGAGGACTTTACTTCAAAAAAACGATTTTTAAAGTCTGTATTTCGTTATGGAGTTGTATCCCTATTGATTTTGTTGATGTTAGTTTAGCATATTTTCTCGGCCGCTCTCAATTTTGCACTTCTACTCCGTGGATTAGATTTAATCTCTTCTTCGCTTGGTATTATCGGCTTTGGTGTTAAGATTTTTAACTTTGGTACAATTCTTGCTACTCTTCTGTTCCCTGATTTTGAGGTATTTCGGAAAAAGTTTTTAACTATGCGGTCCTCAAGCGAATGGTATGAAATTACAACGATTCTTCCGCTTTTGGCAAGGCAAGCAAGCGAGCTCTCCAATGCTTTTTCAAGTACATTTAGCTCGTCGTTTATTGCAATTCGAATTGCTTGGAACACTCTCGAGAGAGATTTTGTAAGAATTTTTCTCGGTACGACACTTTCAACGATTTTTGCCAAATCGACTGTAGTTTTGATGGTGCATAGCTTCCTTTGCCGAACTATTGCATTTGCGATTTTCTTGGCAAAAGGCTCTTCTCCATATTTTCGGAGAAGAGCCGCCAAATCTTCCTCGCTAGCTGCATTGACAAGGTCCTCTGCCTTTGTCCCGTTGGGCGAGAAACGCAAATCCAATGGCCCAACCCTACGGTATGAAAATCCACGGCGGCTCTCATCGAGCTGCCGTGACGATACCCCTAAGTCCAGCAGAAAACCTGTCCACTCCCCCCGATGTCTCGTTATACTGCATGCCTTGCTGAAGCATTCGTTGAAAAGTTCAAGCCTCGAATTTCCCCCCTTTTCGAGTTCTACCTTGAACTTTTCCCTACAATATTCAATCGCTTCGATATCCTTGTCGAACCCCCACAGTCGCCCATTTTCGCCAAGTATCTCAAGTATCTTCTCACTATGACCACCGCCCCCAATTGTTCCATCTACATAAATACCATCTCTATCGGTAATCAGTAATTCAATAACTTCTTTTAAAAGAACTGGTGTATGGTAATACTCCAATTCACTCGCCATCAATCAAGTTGATTTTCATTTCTATCGTTGAAACTTTCGCTTTTGTTGTACTGATTTGTTCCCAAGACATTTTCAAATATCTTGGCATATTCTTCTTCATCGAATGAGTAAATCTTTGCAAATTCCTCTGGGTTCCAAATTTCGATATGATCTATTTTCCCTACAATCAGTGCTCTTGAATCGATTTTGGCAAAAGTTAGTAAATCCTTTGGAATAAGTATTCTGTTTTGTGCATCAAGAGTGACTTCCTTGCAGAACATCGTGAAGTATGTAATTATCTTATCGTTCTCTGGGTTAAACGGATTGAGTTCTTTCAATTTTTGCTGTATCCTCGCCCATTGGTCTATTGGATAAGCAATGATACACTTTCGAATTCCACGGGTAATTGTAAATGTTTCTCGTGCTTCGGGGCTAAGGGAACGTCGCATATATGGCGGAATAGTCACCCTTCCTTTGTTGTCGATTACATACTCCTCACTA
>JBKBVP010000172.1:0-292 GCA_046289495.1 Candidatus Kapaibacteriota bacterium
GTTTCATACTGGTGAATATGCACAGGGAACAATGTTTGCCGTAATTGGCGCCGATGATAAAGCAGTCGAAGAAGTTTGCGAAAATCTGACTCGTTCGGGAAATGGAAACGTTGTCGTTGCAGCAAACTACAACTGCCCCGGCCAATTGGTTGTCTCTGGGTCTGCAGAATACCTTCGAGCAAATATTTCTGCATTCAAAAGCATTGGGGCAAAAATCGTGAAGGAGTTGGTTGTAAGTGGTGCATTTCATTCGCCGCTGATGGAACCAGCCCGAGAAGCTCTTGGCGAAGCT
>JBKBVP010000172.1:302-4185 GCA_046289495.1 Candidatus Kapaibacteriota bacterium
CGCCAAAACATCCTTCCGCAATGCCAAAGTTCCTGTTTATTTAAATGTAACCGCAAAAGCTGAAACTAAGGCAGAAATTATAAAAGAAGCTCTTATTCAACAGCTCACATCGCCTGTTCGGTGGACACAAACAATACAAAATATGTACAACGATGGTATTCGTCGATTTATCGAAGTCGGAGCTGGAAATGTTTTGCAAGGTCTTGTGAAAAGAACCGTAACCGATTGTGAAATCATCGGATTAGACAAAGCAGAAGACTTAAATAATTTCTTTAAAAATTTGAGATAATATAAAAAACTCTTAATTTTGTATTTTTTTAAATTTATGAATAGATTTAGCGGAAAAATAGTTGTCGTCACCGGCGGATGCCGAGGAATTGGAAAAGCTATCGTCGAGGCATTCTTGAACGAAGGAGCAAAGGTCTATGCCTGGGACTATAAAATCCCGACTCCCGACGAAGTTTTTATCGAAGATCCCCAGCTTAGCCAAAATGTTCGTGTAGTTCAAGTCGATGTAACATCTATTGAATCAGTTGAAGCAGCAGCACAGAAAGCAATAGAAGAATCTGGGAAAGTGGATATTTTGGTAAACAATGCCGGAATTACCAAAGACAACCTCATCATTAGAATGAGCGAAGCCGATTGGGATGCGGTATTGAATACAAATCTCAAAGGTGCATTTCTTTGCACAAAGGCTCTCGTCCGCTCTATGATGAACCAAAAATGGGGCAGAATTATCAACATTAGCTCGATTGTCGGAGAAATCGGTAATGCTGGGCAAGCAAATTACTCCGCCTCGAAAGCTGGCTTGATTGGCTTGACTAAATCTCTAGCAAAAGAACTTGCCTCGAGAAACATCCTCGTCAACGCCATTGCCCCAGGATATATTCGCACTGCTATGACAGAAAAATTGAGCAATGAGCAAAAAGAAATCTTTTTGAAAAATATACCGCTTAAACGCGAAGGAGAACCATCCGACATTGCAAAAGTTGTGCTTTTCCTTGCATCCGAGGATGCAAGCTACATTACTGGTCAAGTTTTAAATGTAGATGGCGGTTTGGTTATGTAATTTATACATAATTTGTTTAACAATATTAAAGGAGTTATTATGGCAGATATCAAACAAAAAGTGACAGAAATCGTTGTTCGAAAGTTGGGCGTCGAAGAGACTCAAGTCACCGAAACAGCTAATTTCATCAAAGACCTTGGCGCAGACTCGCTCGATACGGTTGAATTGATTATGGAGTTCGAAAAAGAATTCGGAATAACAATCGAAGACTCCGATGCCGAAAAGATTCAAACTGTCGGCGATGCAATTAATTTCTTGAAAGAAAAAGTTGAACAATAATTGACAATAAAATTGTAGCTTTATGGCTAAATACAATTACCCAAAAGTAGTCGTTACGGGAATCGGTGCAGTAACTCCCATTGGCAATACAGTCGAGGAGATGTGGAGAGCTTTGCTCGAAGGCACCAGTGGCGCCGACTACGTTACTCGCTTCGATACAACACATTACGAAACAAAATTTGCCTGCGAAGTTAAGAACTTCGACCCACTACTATACCTAAACCGCAAAGAAGTCCAACGAATGGATTTATTCACTCAATTTGCAATTGCGGCAGCTACACAAGCATTTAACGATTCTGGTATAAATTTGGATAAAGTCGACAAAAATCGGGTCGGAGTCGTCTTCGGTTCGGGAATCGGCGGAATGTGGACATACCATAGACAGCAAGAACTTGTCTATCAAAACGATGGGAAACCCGATAGAATATCGCCCTTCTTTATTCCAATGATGATCTCCGATATAGCTGCAGGTCACATTGCCATCCGCTGGGGATTTAAAGGACCAAACTACGCTACCACATCTGCCTGCGCTACCTCCTCGCATTCTCTCGCCGATGCATTGATGTTGATTCAGCGAGGAGACGCCGATGTTATGGTAGTTGGTGGTAGCGAAGCAGCAATTTGCCCAATGGGCGTTGGAGGCTTCAATGCTATGAAAGCTCTATCCACCCGCAACGACGACCCAAAGACCGCCTCTCGTCCTTTCGACAAAGACCGCGATGGCTTCGTAATGGGCGAAGGCGCTGGTGTCCTCATCCTCGAAACATTAGAGCACGCACTCGACCGTGGTGCAAAAATATATTGCGAGTTCGCTGGCTTTGGCTTAACAGACGACGCCTTCCACATCACTCAACCTGCTCCTCAAGGCGAAGGTGCCTATCGCTCAATGAAATTAGCTCTCGAAGACGCAAATCTCTCCGTCTACGATATCGATTATATCAACGCTCACGGCACCTCTACACCTTATAATGATAAAAACGAGACAGAAGCTATCAAATCCTTGTTCGGAGAGCAAGCCTACAAAATTAACATAAGCTCTACAAAATCTGAACACGGGCATCTACTCGGGGCTGCTGGTGCTATCGAGGCAATAATTACCGTCTTGGCTATTGTAAATGGAATCATTCCTCCGACAATTAATTATTTTACCCCAGACCCAGATTGCGACCTTAATTACACTCCGAATAAACCAGTTGAAAGAAAGATTCGAGCGGCGTTGAGCAATACCTTTGGCTTCGGTGGGCACAACGCAACCTTGGCATTCAAAGCATTTGAAGAATAAATAATTAGGCTTCGAGCCGTGAAAAATTTCTTCGATTTTATTTACTATGGCTTGCTCAGATTTGCCCCAAAAGAAAAATTTTCTATCCCACAGCTCGAAGCCAAAAATCCCAATTCAATCGAATTTATACGTGAGCAAAGAAAATCTTTCATCGAAAATACTTTAAACATAAAAATAAAAAACTATAAATATTACGAGGAAGCTTTACTACATCGCTCCTATCTCCACCTCTTACCCAAAGGTCAATACAACTCCAACGAAAGACTTGAATTCCTGGGCGATTCCGTGCTTGGGCTTATCATCACCGACTACTTGTTCCACAAGCACCCAGACCTGCCGGAAGGGAATCTGACCAAAATGCGCTCTTGGCTTGTCAACAAGCATTCTCTCTCTGTCGTTGCGCGAAAACTTGAACTCCACAAACTCATTCTTGTGAGTTTCGGCACTGCTAAAACTCTCGAACGCTCTGGCGAGACTATACTCTCTGATGCTCTCGAAGCTATTATCGCCGCAATCTACCTGGACCTGGGGCTCGACGAAGCAAAAAAATTCGTTCTAAACAAACTCCTACCATTACTCGAGGAAGCAAATGTTATCAGAGATACAAACTACAAGAGCACATTGATGGAAAAGGTCCAAGCAAGTGGCAAAACAGCCCCTACCTACGAAGTTCTTGAGGAAAGTGGTCCAGCACACGATAAAACTTTCCTTGTTGGTGTCTATGTAGGAAATGAATTGCTTGCCACCGGCAAAGGCAAAAGCAAAAAAGAAGCAGAACAGGATGCAGCTAAGAATGCTTTGATTAAATTTGAATTTTTTAAAGAGAGCGAAAATGGAAAAACTAATATTTGAAAAAACTGTCGTCGGCAGAAAAGCATATACCCTGCCAAGAGTCAATTTGGAGGAATATTCAACAAAAAAATTACTCCCCGAGAAATTCCATCGCAAGCGTGAGCTACACTTACCCGAACTAAGTGAAGTAGAAGTAGCTCGGCACTTCGTAAAACTTTCGAAACTCAACTATTGCATCGAAGACAATGTATATCCGCTCGGCTCTTGCACTATGAAATACAATCCGAAGGTCAATGAAAAAATTGCTTCTTTCGATGGCTTTGCAAATTTGCATCCTCATCTTGATGATGAGGACTGCCAGGGCGCTTTACAATTAATGTACGAACTGGGCGAAGCTTTGAAAAAAATTACTGGTTTCTCTGGTATTACACTGCAACCCGCCTCTGGCTCCCAAGGCGAGT
>JBKBVP010000173.1:0-4169 GCA_046289495.1 Candidatus Kapaibacteriota bacterium
CCATGGCATCAATTCTTCTGACTTAATTTTATACCTTTTTGCTAAAACCTCATCCATAATTTTTTTCTCTTGAACGAATACATCCTTTGTTAAACTATCTAATTCGTCGAAAAGTTTTTCAATTTCCTCTGGATTCTGCTCACTCAATCTTAGACTCATATCGTGGTAATTTTTAAAACCAAGCTCGCGGGCTACCTCGTTGCGTAGTTTAACCAGTTTAATTATATCTTCTGCCACAAGCTTGCCAATTTTCTTCTGAGATTCCCATACTTCTTTCAGCTCTTTATTGTTCGTTGAAGTTTTTAAAATTTCTTCTACGTCGTTGTCAGAAAGCTTTTTGTTCGCATAAAGTGTTCGGTAGGAGGAGTACTTGTTTTCTATTTCACTTTGGAGCTTTGTTATTTGATTTAGTTTGGCTGTGTCTACTTGTTTGCCAAGAAAGGTTAAATACAGCAGTTCAATTCTTCTTTTTTTGATTGGGTCTTGGATTGTGTTTGATTCCTTGACTTTTTTGATTCTTTCGAAAAGATTTTTATTTGAGAGTATTTCATTGACTTTCATTTCCAATTGTGCGTATTTTTCCCAATTCTCTGGCGTGCTATTGGTCGCTGCAATAAAGTATTGTAAAGACATTTCGCGGTAGGCAGGTATGATTTGTTTTTCATAATCTGCTATAATTTGTTCATATTCATTTTCCATTTTCAATACCTCCTCTTGAATTGTCTTATTTTTACCGCAACTAAGTAAAGTAATTAAAAACAGTACTGTAAACGATATTGCTAAAAAATTACCTGCTCTGTTCATTTCCTTTTTGCATTTGTTAAACATCTTAAAAAACCAAATTAATAAAAAGATTGAACATCTTAGAAAAATTTTTGAAAAACATTTGGAAAATTAAAATTATTAGTTTAAATTAGTACTGCAGCTTAATGGGGATTTTATACAATTCATTTTTAAGAGGTTTCTTCTATGATGGCTGGGGAAGCCAAAGGCATTGACTACAGACCAAGTAATCGTTTTAATTTTTCAATTATTTTTTTCTTTCTGGTAATCATAATCTTACTTTCCTTAGTCATTTTGTCTTTCAACTGGTATAAACAAAGGCCCGTAAATAACTACAGAATTGTTGGTCTTGAAAATTATAATAAATCATTGGTAGACTCATTGATTTCTCTATGGCTTTCATCCAACTCCGATTTTAGCAAATTGAAGGCTAAGCTTGAGCAAGTGAATTTCATA
Source organism: Candidatus Kapaibacteriota bacterium (assembly GCA_046289495.1). GTDB lineage: Bacteria > Bacteroidota > Ignavibacteria > Kapaibacteriales > UBA2268 > Naka2016. Next base: position 1,240 of record JBKBVP010000173.1, read on the forward strand.
TCCTCGTGTAAAATTTATAAGCAAAATAATGATACCTTGATAGTTGAAATAAATGAAAGAAAGCCCCTTGTTCTTTTGTATGAAAGAGACCACTGTATACGTTTGCTAACAGAAGATTACAAGATAATACCACAAACACATTTAAATCACTCTAAAGTTCCTCTTTTTAAAGTTGATACTATAAACTCGCAAATATTTGTAAAATACAGTTTTGTTTTTGATTTCTTGAAAGCGTTGAAAGGCTATTCCGCCAGTCTTTATAGCAACATTTCAACGATTGATAAAGCAGGTTCCAGTATGTGTTTAACTACACGTACCACTCGTACCAAATTGTTATTAGACGAAAGAAATTGCTTTGCAATGCTCGATGCTTTGGATGCTCTCTTCAAAAGGAAGGATTTTGCGAGGTTCCTTAAAAATGAAATTGATTTGCGATACGATGGACTAATAGTTTTAAGATAAATTATGGAAAATCGACAAAAGTCCAAAGATGTGAAGAGGAGTGAAAAAATTAGTGTTGGTTTAGACATTGGTACCTGGAAGGTCTGTGCTGTTGTGTTGTCTTTGAATAGCGACTCCAAAGTTCCAACCATCCTCGGTGTTGGTATCACCGAAAGAAAACGAGGGAAAGCAAGACACGGTAGGATAGATAACATTGAAAATACTATCGAGGATATCAAAGAAGCGATAAAAAATGCTGTAAATCAATCCAATGTGGACATATCCTCTGTAAATGTGGGTTTAATGAATAAGTTTGTAAAATTCGACGAATCGAGAGGCTTGGTTTCTATCAGCTCGCAAGATAAAATTATCACTCGTAGTGATGTTTACAGAGTCCTAGATGATGCCAAAAAAATAGACCTCCCTAGTGATTACACCATCATTCACATTCTCCCTCAAGAGTATATTATCAACAATAACGTAAAGGACATCATAAACCCAGTTGGAATGAGCGGAAGCAAACTGGAAGTTGAAGCCAAAATTGTCTCTGCACTAAATATAGACATCAAAAACATTGGATTGTGTCTGGAACCAAATGGTTTGAGTATTGAGAACATTGTGTTACAACCACTTGGGACGGGTTTAGCCGTACTCGATGAGGATGAAATGGAGTTGGGCGTGGCTGTGATTGACGTCGGGGAGCTCCATACCGAAATTGGGGTATTCATCGATGGTTTATTAAAATTCGCCTCTACTATACAAATTGGAGGTAGGTATGTTACCGAGGATATAAGAGTATTGATGAATACAGTTTTTTCCCAAGCAGAAGAGATAAAAAAGGAATTTGGGCATTGTTATCTACCATCTTTACACCAAGATAGGCAGATAATGGTTTCTGGTACAAAAACACGAAAACCATTAAGTTTTATGCGAAGCCAGTTGTGTAGAATTATCCAAGCACGTATGGAAGAAATATTTTCGCTTGCAACGGAGGAACTCAAAAGCTCTAAATTAATGAATAAGTTAGGTGCCGGTATCGTGCTAACCGGTGGTACAATGATGATTGAAGGAGTGGAAGACCTGGGTACAGAAGTTTTTGGGATGCCAGTTAGGGTCGGTTTGCCCTCGGACTTAAACTATGGAGGCCTGACCCAAGAGGTTAACAAACCATATTTCTCTACTGCGGTTGGATTAGCTCTTTATGGGCTAAAAAATTCTGGGGCTGTGGAGCAGAGCAAAAATGGAATGACCGCGAACAAGGAAAAACAAAATTTATTCAATAGAGTAATTGAATTTTTTAAAAAAATTTAGGGGGGACAATGATTGAACTTGAACACGATTTCGAAGAAATCACAAAAATTTCAGTCGTAGGCGTTGGAGGTGCTGGCTGCAACGCAATTCAAAACCTTATTAATTTTGGGATTGAAAATGTGGAATTAATTGCAATCAATACCGATGCTAAGCAACTTCGGGTTAGCCCTGCACCAATAAAACTAATCATTGGCAAAAATAAGACTAGGGGACAAGGGGCAGGTTCCAATCCTGAAATTGGTCGCCAAGCAGCGGAAGAGGACTACCAAAGTATATCCGAATTACTAAAAAACAAGGATATGGTCTTTATTACTGCAGGTATGGGCGGGGGAACTGGCACCGGTGCTGCACCATTGGTTGCAAAAGCTGCAAAAGAAAACAACGCCTTGGTTGTCGGTATTGTGGTTACTCCTTTGAATAGTGAAGGTATAGAACGCTGGGAAAATGCTTTCAAAGGTCTTGAAAATCTTCGCAAGAACGTCGATGGATTGATTATTATTTCCAACGATAAGTTGGCTCGCATCTCGAAGGAGCAAGGCTTGTCGGTGAAAAAAGCATTTCAATTTGCAGATAGAGTTGTTTATGATGCGACAAAAGGAATTATTGATTTAATCCATAGCGTTGGTATAGTTAATGTGGATTTTGCCGACGTCAGGACGGTAATACAAGGAAAAGGAGATGCCCTAATTGGTAAAGGCTTTGGCGAGGGCGAGCAAAGAGGACCTCTTGCAGTCGAGTCTGCCTTGAATTCACCTTTGCTGGAAGGTATAGATTTGCGCAATGCTCAAAGTGCACTTGTCAACATAACTTGCGGAGAGGATTTCTTGCAATACGAGGTCGACCAAATATTGCACAAAATTCACGAAGCTACAAATCCAAAATTGTCCATAATTACTGGAGTTGTCGAAGACCCAAGTTTGAGTAATTGCGTTTATGTAACTGTAGTCGTAACTGGCTTTACTAATTCATTCCTTCAAGAGTATCTCGAAAAGAAAAATGCAGTTGAAAACAAAGCTAAATCTGCAATTGATAAAGGAGATTTTATTTCAACCAATTACGGCTACAATAAAGGAATATTCGAAACCTCCGTAAACTTCAAGATAAATAAAACACTTAGTGATGATATTAAAAACGATTTGCAAACTCCCGCACTTCTGAGATATCAAAAAAATGACCTC
>JBKBVP010000174.1:0-4163 GCA_046289495.1 Candidatus Kapaibacteriota bacterium
ATTTGGTTATGATGTGCTTTTCGCCAATGATTGCATTGGAACGGAAACAGAGAAAATTGTTAAATCTGCTGTACCTGGACAGATAGTCCTTTTGGAGAATTTGAGATTTTATCAAGGAGAAGAAGGAAATTCTTTGGAATTCGCCCAAGAGCTCCGTAAATTTGGAGAAGCTTACGTAAATGATGCATTTGGCACTTGTCATCGCGCTCATGCAAGTATAGATGCTCTTCCTCGATTGTTTGAGGATAGATTTTCGGGCGCTCTTCTTGTTAAGGAAATTGATTATCTCGGACGAGCTGTTAATAACCCTTTGAAACCCTACGTTGTTATAATCGGTGGTGCAAAAATTGTTGGCAAAATAGACATCATACAAAATTTATCAACTAAGTGTGATCACATCTTAATCGGAGGAGGATTAGCCTATACTTTCCTAAAAGCAAAAGGACTTAGCATTGGCAACTCTATTTACGAGGAGGATAAACTCTCTCTGGCAAAGCAATTGCTCGATGACCCTGTCGTTGGTAAGAAAATAATTCTCCCGATTGATGTGATTGTTGCCGACAAAATGGACAATTCTGCTACAATTGAGAATCGCTCGGTAGAAGATATTCCAAACGGATGGATGGGAGTAGACATAGGATTCCAAACCCGAGAGAGATTTAGCAGAATTATTTTGGAAAGTCGGATGGTGGTATGGAATGGGCCAGTCGGTGTTTTTGAAATAGATAAATTCTCCGAAGGTACAAGATCCATCTCATTCACTCTGGTAGAAGCTACAGGACGTGGCGTTACAACAATCGTCGGCGGTGGCGATAGTGCTTCTGCCATTTCTAAATTAGGGCTAAAAGACAAAGTCTCTCACGTCTCCACTGGGGGCGGAGCCTCTTTGGAGTTTCTTAGCGGTAAAGCGTTGCCCGGAGTGCTTGCTCTGGAGAAAAGCTAACTTCCTGCAAATTTGCGTTCTATTGTAAAATTTTGTAACTTGTATTTTTTTTATATTTACTATGAATCACAACTTTGTTGTCGACATAAGCCTCATCCCAACACCTTCTATAATTTTGCAGGACATTAAAATCATTGAAAATAATTCTGAATTTCTAAAATTACCTCCCGAGGGCTCAGACAATTTGAAGGGAAGCGACCTAACTCATATAGGTCTCTTCCGCGATGATTCATATTTTGTTGATTTTATTAACAAGATAAAAAGTAGAGAAGATGTAAATGATTTTTTACTTCATCTTTGGAATGGTACAATTGTATTCGCTACAACAAGAAATTTCCAGCGAGAAAATAATTTTTACACTTTGGTTTCTTTCTCTCGTTTTGCTTTATCTCATTCTGAGGAAGCTGGTGTATTGTTCGGACGTTATGAATATTTGCAAGACATAATTGACAAGTTTGAGTTTCTAATTTCAATCCACGATAAAAATTTAAATTTTGTTCTAAGTAACAAAAATTTTGAAAAATTTTTTGATTTAACCCGTGATGAAATTATCGGAAAGAACATTAAAAGCATTTTTGGTGACAATGAAATATCTCGTTTGCAGGTAGAAACAGACTTAGAGTTATTCCAAGGTAAAAAGCAACAAATTCATTTGCATCTCAACTTACATAGTAAAGATGGAAAATTTCATTATCTCGAGGTTAACAAATTTTTAGTTAATTTCGGTGGTGAAGATTTTGTCTTTTGTATAACTATAGATTCAAGCGAGCTCGACTATGTTCGCCAGCTCTACCGAGAGAGTTCCACTCTCTATCGTGCTCTTATTGAAAATGCTTTCGACGCGATATACTTATTGGAAGGAAGGAAATACAAATATGTCAATCCCAGGTTTTGTGAACTTACTGGGTACACCTTCGAGGAATTAACATCGCCAGACTTTGATTTCAATGTATTAATTCCCGAGGAAAGTAAGAAATTTTTAGAGGAAAGGTACCGAGCGCGACTCGAAGGAAAGGAAATACCAAATCAATATGAACTTCAACTGCTTCATAAATCCGGTAGTAGAGTATTTGTCGAAGTTAGCACTGTCTCCGTCGGAAAGCCTGGTGAAGTTTTAGTGATGGGAATAATGCGAGACATTACGCAGCGAAAACTCTACGAGCAACAACTGAAAGAGTCCGAAGAAAAACTAAAACAAATGAACCTTGCTAAGGATAAATTTTTCAACATCATTGCCCACGACCTACGTGCTCCAATTTCCGGTTTAACCTCGATGACAAAATTACTTCTGGAAAATTATGAAACTCTTGAACCGGAAGAAACAAAAGAATTGCTTTCAAACATTCTCGAAGTATCGAATCAAACCTATAACTTGCTCGAAAATCTACTCCTTTGGGCAAGAAGCCAAACGGGAACAATTCCGTTTAAGCCCGAAGATACCGATTTATATGAAGTTGCGCTTGCAAGCAAAGTACTCAACGAACCAAATGCAAAGCTAAAAGGTATTTCTATCAATAATCTTGTCCCAGCTAATTCCATCGCTTTTATCGATAGGAATATGATAACAACCGTTGTTAGAAATTTAATCTCCAATGCAGTTAAATTTTCACCCAGCAATACCGATATAGCTATAAAATTAAACGATATTGGTGAGTTTTACGAATTAATCGTTTCTGATAAAGGCATCGGAATGTCACCCGAGCAGCTGGACAAGTTGTTTAAATTGGGCGAAAACATTTCAACTGCTGGAACCCGAGGTGAAAAGGGTAGTGGGATTGGGTTGATTCTAAGCAAAGAATTTGTCGAAAGGAATGGAGGAAAGATACGTATAGAAAGTCAAGTTGGCGAAGGAACAACAATTTTCATTACATTGCCAAAGAGCAAAACTGCTGAATAAACTTCCTGGCTAAAATTAGCCAAAAAATTACTCAAGTACATATTTAATCAAAATTTTGCTTTTTAATCTTCATAAAATTCATTCTTTTAAGCCCTTTCATTTAATTTTAATTTGCTGTGAAAACTGCTGGAAGTATTTATAGATGTGACTTTCAAACATCTTCGGTCCATAAATTTTTCCGCTGGCATAGTGATTGAAAATATTCCTTTGAATTTGAGTTAATTGTTATATGGAGGTATAAAATGCCATTTGCGATTGGAGGAAACTCAAGAATACGAACAAATATTCCTGCGGAAAATGCTTATAATGCATTGGAAATATCAAACCGCAATATTTCGCTTCGCCAGCTAAGACTTTCCACTGGGAAAAGAATCAACAATCCCGGCGATGATGTTGCTGGATACATTACCTCGCGTGCTTTGCAATCAAGAAACGGAGCAATGAAAGCTGCTCTTCTTGCAGTAAGCGATGCCTTTGCAGTTACCAATATTGCAATCGAAGCTCTCGACAACCTATCCCAAAGATTACTGATTATCAAAGATACTGCATCCCAAGCAGCAAGTGGTGCTCTGGGGACAGATGAATTGGTTTCTCTTGCAAAAGCAGCCTATCGTATGGCTCAGCAAATCCAAACAATAGTTGATACCACTGTTTACGGGGGTAGGCAGCTCCTCGATGGTACATTCTCTGCAAATTTCGTAATTGGTATGAATGCAAACTATGATTTAGTCACTCTTTCAATCGACCTAACAACTTACAATGTTGATTATAATATCCCGAGCGGAAGTTTCGATATAAAAGCAATGACATCGAAGAACTTTGCTGGGGTGAGCAATTTAGATTTGACAAGTTTGAATGCTGTCTCTTCTACAAACCTTGGAGTATTTTCATTTACTCAAATCAATCTAACAATTCAGAGCCTGAATCAGGCTTTGCAAAATGTCAACAAAGTTGCTTCTTTGCTTGGTGGCATTAGCAATCGATTAAGTTCGCAAGAGGATTTGCTGAAAGCCCAAATAACAAATTACAATGCAGCAATATCCAGAATAGAAGATGCAGATGTTGCTCTCGAGCAACTCGAACTAATTAAAGCACAATTTTTGCAACAAGCCTCATTGATTTCACTTGCTCAAGCGAATGCCAATCCACAAGCATTTCTACAATTGATAAGGGGATAAAATAAATTTTCTACCGAATTCCTACCTTACCTCGAATCACGGCAAATCAAGGGGGGGATTTGCCATTTTTTATAAGATTAGCTTTTCCTTTTGACTGAACTTTTTAAACTCCTTGCCAAAAACAACGTAATTTGGGGTAAAAAGT
>JBKBVP010000175.1:0-4135 GCA_046289495.1 Candidatus Kapaibacteriota bacterium
GGTGTTCTGATTGAACTGTCCAAAAAGATACATAGAAGAGACGAAACTAAAAAGCATCAAAAAATTTAATAACTTTATCATAAGTTCACCATTTATTTCGTTACAACAACACAACCATCAGCCGAAGCTAAGCCAACAACTACATTTCCATTTCTATCTTGCCGTACACGCACTTGTTCACCAGAATTTGCATCGTTCAAAGCAATACCGTAAGTCTCCACTCGTACACTCCCACTCAATACAACGATACGCACTTTTTCTCCGCGCCTAATTGCAAATGGTTCTTGTACAAGTTCCCTCGATACAATCGCACCACGAACAATATTATACTTGGCTACCTTTCCGACTGCATATTCTATCGATACATCATTTGGGTTTAATTTTGAGGGCAATTCCTTTTTCTCAATGGAGCAATTATCAAAAGAGATAACCTCACCCTTGTTGATCGGAACTTTTGCAATGAGAACTTCTTGGACTAATTTAATTCGAACAGGAATCTCAACCCTTCTAACTTTACCTCCGTTGTGCCAAAACTCGAGACCAACGAGGATATTCCCCGAAGGGAATTGCGTCCCAAAGTCGAACTCGTAGTAAACATCCTTCTGTGGAAAGTAATAATCGGAGATTACATTCGGCAAAGCAATTTCTGCTTCATTGCCTACTTTTTGCCTAATTGCAAGCAAAAGTTGTTCTTTTATCTCCGCACCCTTAAAAAAACTCTGCGAGACTAAGTCCAAAGTAGAAAAAATTAGAAGTAGAATGCACCACCAAAAGGTTTTCATAGTGCTACCGTTTTAGATTAACAGCAGATGCCAAGATACTATCGGCAGTCTGTACAGCTTTGGTATTCAATTCATAAGCACGCTGGGCTAATATCATATTCACCATCTCTTCGACAATATCCACATTTGATGATTCCAAATGTCTTTGAATAATCTCGCCGGTGTTGTTGAAACCAGGTTGTTCTAAAATCATTGGACCAGATGCTGGGGTTTCGACAAAGGCATTTTCACCTATTGAACGCAAACCAGCAGGATTGATAAATCTGGCAAGTAGGATCTGGCCAAGTATTTGCTCTTCGCCATTTTGAAATATTGCCTTGAAGAAACCATCACGTGTTACCTCTATATCCACAGCATCCGGTGGAATAACTATTGCTGGCTCGAGTTTGTAGCCTTGGGAGGTTACAACCTGCCCATTTCGGTCGATATGAAATGAACCATCACGAGTAAAAGCATAAGTGTTGTCTGGACGAACGACGACAAAAAATCCATCCCCATTGATTGCCATATCGAGTGGGTTATTTGTTTGTACAATATCACCTTGGCTAAATACTTTTGTAGTAGCAACCAATTCTGTCCCAGAGCCTATTTGTACTTCGTTTGGTGGCTCTGTTCCAGTTCTTTGCACATTACCCATCGGTCGGAGTACTTCATACAATAGGTCTTGAAATTCCGGTCGTACTTTTTTATAAGCATAGGTATTGACGTTTGCAATATTATTTGCAATAATTTCTACAAATCTTTGCTGAGCAGATAGTCCAGTTGCTGCAGTTCTTAAAGTTTTATCCATAAGCTTTTAAATGGTTAATTAAACAATTCTACCAATTCGAATACTTTGTTCAATTGTCTGGTCGTTTGTTTGAATCGACTTCATTCCCAGGTCGAATAACCTTTGAAGTTCAATTAAAGCAACCATTTCTTCAATTGGGTTGACATTAGAATTTTCCACCCAGCCTTGGCGAATTGAAACATCTTCGAAAGCCAGGTATTTTTGGCGAGTTTCCTCTGTTGGTTTGAAATAAACGCCGGAAACTTTGCGAAGCGTTTCGGGATTTTCGACTTGGACTGGAGTAATTCTACCAATGAGTGCATAGTTCAAATAAACCTCGCCACGCTCTGTAATCCTAATATTTGATGCAATCGTATTCTCAATTGATGAAGTATCCACAGTAAATTCACGAAGTAGGTTTAACCTCCCAGTATCTGCCACCAGAAACTTGCCATCCTTGGCAACGATGTATCCATCCCTGTTTAAAGTGAAGTTTCCGGCTCTTGTTAGAAATCTTTCGCCATTTTCATCCTCGACCTCAAAGAAACTCAAGGGATTCTCAATAACTAAGTCCAATGGGTTATCTGTCCTTTCAAAACTTCCAACAGAAAAATCGACATACGTTCCGAGCGGAACATCTACTGCATCGGAATAACCAAAATTTTTTATTACATTCATTTTTGCTTCGATTAAATCCTCTTCAAACAATCTCTCTTTCTTGAACCCAATGGTATTTGCATTCGATAAGTTATTCGCAACAAGTTCTAACCTTACTTGCTGGGGGATCATACCTAATGCAGAGGTATAAAGCTCTTTTATCATCCTTCCTCCTTGGATATTTTTGCCAAACCATTCCTTGGGATTCTTCCAGTTTCACACTCTTTCTTTGTAAAATTTAAATCATCTTCGTCTATTGGCTTGCGTCCTAATACTATTTTTTTCAACAGCATTTCTCTTTCGCCTAATGTTAAAATCCTTTCCAATTTTTATCTTGTTTAGACTAAAAAATAGGTTTTTCAAGTTATATGCCAAAGGGAAAGGGGATCTAAAGTTTACCTATTTTGCTTATTCACAAGGAGTTATGAAATTCTTTTAGACATTTAATTTTATCAAACCGAGATTTTTAACTAATTTTGGTGATTAATAATAAACAATGGTTAGAATTGTCCAGTAACTTACTCAAAAAACTAATTTTACCTACTGCAGATGAGTGGTTTTCCCGTTCAAGGCATATTATCGGGATAATGAGCGGTACATCTGTGGATGGGGTAGATTTAACTCTCGCAAAATTTATTGGTTCAAAGTCCAAAAATTTTTTATTTTCTATTATCTCTAACAAAACGTATTCCCTTCCAAGAGAGATTAAAGAACAAATTCAAAAACCAATACCAAACGAATCCAGGACCCGAGATATTGCTTTTTTGAATTTCGAACTGGCTTTCTATTACACCAAATTAGTAAAGGATTTTCTTAGGAGCATCAACTTCACGCAAGAAAAAATCGATGCAATTGGAGTGCACGGGCAAACCCTCTGGCATGAACCACACCCAGAGAGTCAGTATCACTATGGCACTACATTTCAGTGTGTATCTCTATCTGCAATGGCACAAACGCTTGGAATACCTATCGTTGGAGACTTTCGTTCAAAGGATGTTGCTCTCGGCGGCGAGGGAGCACCGCTTGTGCCAATTTTCGATTACGAATTTCTTGGTTCGAAAACCGAAAACATAATTGCTTTAAACATTGGTGGAATAGCAAATATTACATACATTCCCAAAAATGAAAAATTAAGCGAAGTTGTTGCTTTCGACACTGGTCCTGGCAATGTCTGGATTGATGGAGCGATGCGAGTTCTTTTTCAACAAGATTATGATGTTAATGGCGAAGTTGCTCGCAGCGGTCGCCTGATTAATCAAATATTCAAGAAACTAAAATCAATTCGATACATTCAAAAAAAACCCCCGAAATCGACTGGTAGAGAGTTGTTTAACCACGAGAAATTGCAAGAAATATTAGTGACGATAGACAACAAAAAGATTCAACCAAACGACATCGTTACAACATTGACACATTTTACGGCTTGGTCGATTGCAGAGAACATAAAAAAATTTGCCAATGTCAATTCAAAATTGATTGTCTCTGGTGGTGGAGCAAAAAACTTATTCCTACTGGAGTTGATTCAGTATTATCTACCAAGCATCACTCTTCATACAAGCGATATATATGGGATACCCGTCGAGGCAAAGGAATCGCTTGCGTTTGCATTTCTGGCATACCTTCGTATGGGTGGATTACCCTCGAATATTCCATCTGTAACGGGCTCTCGAGAAAGAATTTCTCTCGGGATTGTGGCAGTTTAAAATTTCGCTTTTCAACCTTGCCCGTTATAAATTTTCTACGGAGCATACCGCTTAGTAAACCCTCTTATTTGAAATTTGACGGAAAAAAATTTTAAAAAAAATCAAAAAGAATTTGGAAAAAAAAATTTTATGTTTAATTTTGCAGTGGGGATAAATATAAATTTTATCCCAAAATTTTTTATAAAAGTGGGGCAAAGTGGAATGACTTTTTTTCAAGGTAGTGA
>JBKBVP010000176.1:0-4107 GCA_046289495.1 Candidatus Kapaibacteriota bacterium
GTCGGTAAAAGTTAAATATGGATTTGTGGTGGAAAAATAAACAATGAAAGGAATAAGGAACGAAAGAGAAGCTAAACTGTAAAGTAGCCACTTTCTGGTATTCATTTTTTTAGTTCATATTCAAATTCTGCAAAGGAGTCGAAAGTTTCGTAAAACCTTATAATTATTTTTTCAAGGTTTTTATGTTCTTTTAACTTATCAGCAATTTGGTAGGCAAACCAAATTGCGAAATTCTCGGATGTTGAAGTTGCAGGGATGATTACGTGGCGAAGATTGTTCTGCTTCAAGAAGTCGAGCATGGTGGTGTCGTTTGAATCGACAACGAAGGAATGGTCGAGTTGGTCGATAATAGGCTGGACAGCAGAAATCAAATCGTAGAAATCCAGGACAATTCCGTTTTCGTCGGGCTCGCCAACTAAAGTTACACGAAGTTTGTAGGTATGGCCATGGATATTGCTGCAAAGCCCTTTGTGAAAAGGTAGCCGATGGCTCATATTCCAAATGAACTCTTTCGATATTTTCATCTTCATTATATTCTCCCCGGTTTTTCATAACGAGCAATGATTGTGGAGTTCATTCCACCACGAGTACTCCAATCGGTTTGAACCTCCATTTCCAGTGGGTCGCAAGCTTGGACTAAATCGTCCAAAATTTTATTCGTTACCGCTTCATAGAATATGCCCATATTTCGGTACTGAAGGAAATAATATTTCAATGATTTCAACTCAAGACATAGTTTATCGGGAATGTATTTTACGGTCACAGTTCCGAAATCTGGCAGACCTGTTTTTGGGCACACGGAAGTAAATTCCGGATTTCTATGAATTATAACGTATTCTCGACCTGGTTTCGGATTTGGAAAGGTCTCTATTTCCATAACTTCACTCATTAATAAAATAATTAAGAGTGTAAAATTAAATGATTTCTGCATAATAAACAAAGTTTCAAGATTTTTTAAATTTTTCTAATTTTATGACAAAACCATAAACAAATTTTATGGAAGGAAGACTTTACACAAAAGCCGAGGTAGAACAGATACTTGCAAAAGTTATTAAAAATAGCCAAATTGAGGGAGATAAATTTTCCCTAGAGGATATTCTTAGCATTGCAAGAGAATTGAATTTAGACTTGAACTTAACCCTCCAGACGATAAAAGAAAATGAATGGTACTTTGAATTAGAACGAGCCAAGCAACTCTGGAAGCAAAAGAAATAAAGAGGCTTTTACCAACATCTCGCCGCCTACGCGATTATTAATCTTTCTTTAATCTTTTTGGAATTGTTTGTCGCTCCAGAAGCGATTATTTTCACATTAATACTAATGGCTTTTTGGGGAGTCGGGCTTGTTGCTGATTTTATGGAAAGTTTCTACCCAAGCGAAATCAAAGTCGAGAAAGCTGCAAGAAAGATATTAACCCAACAGAAACGCAAAGACAAAATAAATACCATCATTGATTCATTTTTGGACAAATTACCAAAGATAATCAAATAATTATTCGAATAAAGACTTACTTATTGTTATCTATTTAATGCGATAAATATTTGCCGTTTGGTTTTTGTTGAATCGTGGGTTTAGTTTATATAGTATCCAATCTGCCAGAGATGGTTCAATTCTTTGCACCAAAAACAGTCTCCTCGATAAGATACGCTCTGTTAAGGTTTTTAAGCTGTCCGATTCTTTATCGCCGTAAATGATGGCGTAATTAAAGTCATTTTTGTTTGATTTTTGATTTTGAATACTGTCCAAATTCTTTACTTCAAGGATGGGGGTTCCATAGCGATTAAGATAAAATTCTGGAGGCTTGAATGGACCGAGTTCGCCCGTTATTTGATAAACTCCGCGTACATCCTTTTGTTTTGAAAGAAAATACAATGCTTCACATCTTGTTTTTTTGCCATAATTAAATGAAAATAGTATCCAAAGTGGTAAATTAATTAACCAAAAGATTGACATCACAGTCTTGTAAAATGTTTGTTTGTTCTTGAATATAAGACCTTTTGATATGTGCGAGAAGAAATTAGCCAAACCTAAAGTAAAAACAAAGGGAACAATCGGAAGGATGAAACGTTCTTGCTTATTGGGAAATATTGAATGAAATATAAAGAACATTAAAATCGGCACCACCAGCAACACACGCTGTTTAAGGTCCTTCACAAAAAAGTACATAATGAAAATACTCAACGGTGGAATAAATATACCAAAGAGAAGAAGGAAGAAACGGTAGAAAGGACCAGTTGTGTAATCGCCGCTATGACTTAAGTTATATCTAACATATTCAATAAAAGAGGCGAAGGGATAGCCCCAGGCAAAGACATCCACACTGCCTTGGAGCAACAAGGCAAAAGCAATAAAGAAAAAACTCAAGCGAAGTGCATAGGGATATCGTCTCTGCAAGAAAAGAATTATTATTATTGTTCCGATTATTATTAGAGTCTGATATCGGAGGGCGAAAGCAAGAGCAAAAAAGAAGGCGGAGAATAAAGAACTTTTAAATTCATTACCTCCACGAAGCAAATAATAATAGCCAATCGAGAGAGGTGGTATACACACCATTTCAATAAGGTTTCGAACGGAGAGGAATGGCATAAACCACACGAACGGTACGAATAAAGATACGCGAAATGATAATTCCTTGTCGAAGTAAAAACATAAAATTTTATAAAGGTAAATAATTGTTATGGTTGAAAAGAGGGAGTGAAGCAGACGAACGACGAGCATAACATCTTGAGGGTCGGAAATTCTGTATGAATAAAGTAATTTGAATAAAATGTAATGCAAAAGAGGATAAAAAATACTATGAGCGTGGGGCGTAGTTCGAGTTTCCCAAATTTTTGGGTCGTTTATGATTGCCCATGGTTGCTCGATTGGACCGAAGTGGTCGTCGTGCATTCCATAACCACGTGCAAAGAACACAGCCGGCAAATTAACAATAAAAGTTAAAAGGAATAAGGATAGAAGAGGTTTCCGGGCAAGCCTCGAAATTAATGAATCAAACCTCATCCGAAGTTTCATTGTCAAAGGGTAAGACATTGGTGTTGTTCTTTTTCAAACCAAAATATTTATAGCAAAGTGGTGTGGCAACACGACCTCTAGGAGTACGTTGCAGAAATCCATTTTGAATTAGAAAAGGTTCGTATACTTCTTCGATAGTACCAGGTTCCTCTCCCACCGAGATAGAGATAGTATTTATACCTACGGGACCACCGTCAAATTTTTCAATTATAGTAAGCAAAATTCTTTTATCCATATCATCCAAACCGAACTCATCGACATCCAAAGCCTCGAGCGCTTTTAGCACAATTGTAAGAGTAATCTTTCCATCGCCAAGTACCTGAGCAAAATCCCGAACTCTTTTCAAAAGTCGATTAGCAATCCGAGGTGTACCCCGCGAGCGTTTGGCAATTTCCATTGCTCCATCATTTTCAATTGGGACGTTGAGCAACTCCGAGGACCGGAGGACAATTTTCATCAAATCTTCCGTAGGATAATAGTCTAATCTATTAAAGATGCCAAATCGAGAGCGAAGAGGAGCAGTAAGCAAACCAGCTCTCGTTGTTGCGCCTATAAGTGTAAATTGTGGCAAGGAAATTTGTATTGTCCTTGCAGCAGGACCAGAGTCGATAACAATGTCCAAACGAAACTCTTCCATTGCAGAGTAAAGATACTCCTCGACAATTGGGGATAGTCGGTGTATTTCATCGATAAAGAGAATATCACCATCTTGCAAATTGGTAAGGATACCGGCTAAATCCCCGGGCTTTTCAAGAACGGGTCCAGAAGTGATTCTAATTTTGGCTCCCATCTCGTTGGCAATAATGTGCGATAGTGTAGTTTTGCCCAAGCCAGGAGGACCAGTAAAAAGAATATGGTCGAGTGGTTCGCTACGACTTTTTGCTGCTTGGATGAATATTTTAAGATTTTCAACAATTTTACTCTGACCGATAAACTCCGAAAATGAACGTGGACGTAGTGTGCGGTCTAAATCCTCGTCTTTTCTTGTTGCAGAAAGTATGTTGTTTTCTCTTTCTTCTCTACTCATATTAATTCTCAACTTTTTTCTTCCATTTTTTAACAGGGCAGTTGCTTGTATCGCCGTAGACACACTTT
>JBKBVP010000177.1:0-4105 GCA_046289495.1 Candidatus Kapaibacteriota bacterium
CTTCTTTTGGGAAAGCTTAAGACTGCCATTAAGTACAGACCTGGATATCTCTGGAAAGAATGCGATTTGAAGGATACTGTTGGGAAGCAACAAAATGTTCATCAATCTGACCATAGCCGAATAAATACCCGTTTCATAATCTCCTTTGTATAAGTTTAAAATCAAAATATTATTATTTGCATAAATTGTTACAATTAAGGAGGAAAGAGAGATTGGTAAAGAAGCTTTAATTAAGATTTTGCTAAATTCCTTGTCAAATTCGGGTTTGATCCAATCATACTTTTTAATGTAGAACAAATTTTCGAATAATATGTATATAAACCAGGAAAGCAAATATCCAATTACAGCAATTTGATAGTCATTTGGTTTTTTTACGAAAAGATATATGAAAATTAGAATGCAAATACCTTGCAAAATACTTCCTATAGAGGTAATTTCCATTCTATCCAATCCACGAAACAACCAATCGATATGGAAAATCAATAAAAACAGAAACAAACCAGAAAGGAGAAAAGTGATTTTAGCCTCGTTAGGTTTATCCAGAAGAAAGACAATAAGCACAAGAACCACATAAGAACCTAAAGCAAAAATAGATTTCAACAAAGTAACATTATTGACATACTTGTAGGAAAGATAGGGATATTTGGCTATCTCGCGCATTCCAATCGTATAAAACCCGGAGTGAATTAAACCAATGAAAAAATAAGTTAAAGTAATGGAAAGCGAATAAAGTCCATAGCTCTCGGGAGATAAAGTCCTAACAAGGAGAATCATTGCAAGAGCAATGATACCTTTACTAGCAATTTCAGAAGTTCCAACAAGAATTGTATTTTTAAGAAGACTTCCCATCAAAAAGGGTTAAAATTCCACCACTTAATTTCCAACTCGGGGAACAATGAGTCTCTTTTTTCACAATCAATAAGAAAATTTAAGTCCTCATTTGAATTTTCCGAATTGGTTATGATTTTTTCCGCCAAATCAAGAAGTCTATTAAAATCAGAATGATGGAAGAAAAACCTTTGCTCGGCATAATCTTTGGCGGACTTTGTGTAAATTAGAAACTGCCAATCCGAGGCTTGCAACAAAAGCAATTCCCTAAGAGCTTGGTTCAAAACACGATTGAGAAGTACATCATTGGCACGTTCTCTTGCAAGATTTAAAATATCAGCAAATCGTTTTTCATCGTTATAAATTGCCTCCCATGTCCAATAAGTTTCTGGATTGCTCCATACGTCGTGATTGTTATTCACACCCCAAGAGCCTTCTGGAAGTTTGACAACTAAATCCGGTTCAACACGAAACACTTCCTCTGAGCAGGTAGCCAATCTAACCCAAGGAGATGAATTCAAGCCTCTAATAAGATAACGAACGAACTCTGGCCCCTCGAACCACCAATGCCCAAATAACTCGCAGTCAAACGGCGTACACAATGTACCACTGATGCCAGTTTGATTATAATACCAATTCAATGTATTTTCAATGTGGTGGATGTAATGATTGGATTGTAAATCAATTTTTTGGATGGTCCATTCAGGATAATATAAATTTTTATACAACATATCCACTTTTCTATCTGTAACTCTCCAATAACGCAGACCAGAGTCCAAATGCCTCTTGTGAAAATCCAAATAATCGGCTTCGGCTGGATAACCAATTTCACCACTCCAGACTTGCATGGACATCATTTGATGCCGTGTAAAAACCACGCAAGTACCATACTCAACTTTCTCGCTCGATGCAACGTTGGCCAAACGCAAAGGATTGAAGTCAAACTCAGCTTCTTCAATAGTTTTGAACTGTTTAAAAATTTCTCTGTTTGAACCTATGAATCTACCAACTGGTAGACTTCTTTCGAGCAAATTTTGGTCTGTAATAAAGTATTTAATACCATACCTAGACAGAATTTGTTCCAAACCTGGCCTTAGTCGTTCTTGGTGATAGGGATTTACGGGAATAAAGGTTTTCCATACGTAAGAAGGTCGGTAAGCACACTCTGGTAACCAGATTCCATTCGGTTCCCTGCCAAAATGCTTTTTATAATTCTCAACGGCGAGTTTGATTTGACACTCAACGCTTTTATCATCTCCGAGCAAAGGAAGGTATCCATGAGTAGCTGCACACGTAAAAACTTCTATTGCTCCAATGTCTTGCAAAGCTTTGAAAGCTTTTACTATTGACTTTGAATATTTTATATTAAAATCCTCCAACCTATCGTAATACCATTTTTGCCAGAATTTTGTTAAGTAAATATGATGGGGATGATAACCCCAATTGGTAAAATTCTTCTCATCTTCCTTGGCTAACTCGATTTTATTTAAACAATAATTTTCGAAAATTTTAGGAAAATCAGGGTGCTCTAACTGCTCGCACAAAACTGGAGATATATCAAGAGAAACTTTGGGCAGAATTCCTTCCGATAACAATTCATTAAATACATTTAGCAATGGTATGTAACACTCTGCAACCGCTTCGTTTAACCAATCAACACCATGTGGTGATTTACCATGATGTATAACCCAAGGTAAATGAGTATGTAGGACTAAAACATAACTTCCAGACGGCATAAACAATCAAAAATTAGAAAACATTTTAAAAAATAAAAATTTCAAATTTGTATTCCATTTCATTTCTATTTGGCCATTGGCATACTTTATCTTTACATTCCTGTAAATGCAAAACAAGTGGTATTTTCACACATATATCTTAGGCATGCAAATGAGTGAAGCCTCCTATAGGTACCTAAAAAAGTTCAGAACACTTCAGTTTTAATTAATTTTGGGTAAGCTCCCCATACCTGGAAAGATCTTATCACCACGGTCTATGTTTATTTCGCCGTATTGATTTTCATAGTTCTGAATATTTTCAATCAAAGCACGCATAAATAATTTCGCATGTTGTGGTGTCATGATAATTCTTGCAAGTACTCTCCCCTTTGGTAGTCCAGGCAAAATTCTAGTAAAATCAAAAACAAACTCTGCAGGACTATGTGACAAAATAACTAAATTGGAATAAATTCCCTCGGCTTCCTTTTCCCCAAGTTCAATGTTGATTTGTTGTTGGATTTGGTGGGGTTCTTTTTTCTCTGGCATAAATCCTCCTTAATGACATTTAATGATGTATAATATCATTTAAAAAAATTGAAAATTACCAAATTAAATTTTAATAACAATTCTACACTAAACAAAATTAATTAAATTATATTAATTAACTTTCGACCCCTTTCTTTTTTACCCTACTATTGTTCAGATTATTAATAAAAAGAAAATTCATAGAATAGATTTTTTGCAAGGTTTTAAATGCACACATCATTATTTAAACAAAATCTGTTATTAAAGAAATTTAGAAATCCTTCATAATGGAAGAGGGATTAAATAGTGTAGAATATGGTATCAAAAGCAAAAACCCAACGAAATCCCCCAATGGGGATGAATTCAATATTATACTTCGTTGTTTGACTACCTTCTCTGTCTAAACGAGCTGATTTATTAATCCCTAACCAAGGTGTAAAACCTGCACGGAAAAAAAACCACCCTTTTTAGGTTGGTACCTATATCCAATGAAGGCAGTGGGTATTAATACGTCTTGGGGATCACTGCTTCCACCGAAAATATTTATGAATGCTAATTTTCCATAAGTTAGACCTAAACCAAATTCAAAATCATGGGATGAATTATTATCAGTAATGTAATTTAAAGAAATTGGTATGGTGTACCCCAAAGAGAGACCAAGACCAATTCTAAATGTGAAATTCGGATGAAATCTATGGTCTACATTTACAGAGAAAAAGCCGACGGTTTGACCAACTAATTCAATAAAAATTGCGTCGGATTTAAACTCCCTGTCATAAGGTTTCGAAAGTAAAGATACTCTCAAAAGAATAGTAAGCATTAGTCAAGAAACTAAAATCCTGACCATTTGTAAACAAAATTAATTTTAAAGAAATTAACAATTTTAATAAAATAAATTATTTTCTTCGAAAACACTCGGTTTAAAAGTTTATCAAAGGATGTCTTTAAGTCCTTAAAATAGCTTAACAAATTTTGAAATAAGATATTTATTATTTTGCTAATTGATAAAATTAGTTTATCTTTTAGTTTATGTTCAT
>JBKBVP010000178.1:0-4081 GCA_046289495.1 Candidatus Kapaibacteriota bacterium
AAAATTTTATTGATTCGGGATAATGAGTTATCATTAAGTTTTTATCGTAATACTCGACAAGCTTTTGTTCGTGTTCCGATTTCAAATCATCTCCCCAATTTATCTTTGTATCACAATACTTCTGCAAAACCTCGATAGCTTCTGTATAAGTAATAGTTTCAAAGCCTTTTTCATAATATTCATATAGATAGTGATGATGTTCTGGTGAAAGCAAGCCATATCTTGAGGAAACATTCAATACATTCACAAAAATGTAGTTCAACAAATCCTTGCAATGTTTCAAAAGCCAATTCAAATCTGTATCTAATGCTTCTGTTTCGAGTAATTCAAAATCATTTAAGTGCCTACCGTCACTTTTCCACAAGGAATTATCCCTTCGAAATGAGCGATTAGTTGAAAACATCCTCGGTAGACCATTTTTGATGATATCCCTTTCCAGATGTAATTGGACAGTCTGCGAAAGTGTCAGGAATTCTTTTTCGTGTAAAGTAAATACATTGCTCACCGCTTCGCACGAACCTGTAGCATTCGTAATCCCAGGATAAGGAATTCCTACGAAACCCTCCCTCCAGAGAAACTCAAGTGCAGATTGGTAGATCAGGCTTTTGAGGATAATTGTGTTTTTGTTCATAATACCTCCTGAAATAATGATTTTAATGACACAAAAAAAGAAGGACATTGCCTTCTTTTCTCTCTCCAAATTAGTCGACAACAATGAACAAAAAAGGCTGGGAAAACCCAGCCTTGAACTGTCTTAACCTGAATGAAAAATAATGAGGGTACTTTTATTTTACTGAATGTTTTGATGTTTGTTTTGTAAAAAATTAAAAACATAAAAAATTAAAAGTTATGAATAAAAGATTTTAAAAATACGAAGTTAAAAAAATTCTTTAAGCATTCAAACAATTTTTCTCCCTTTGACCCAGACAGATTGTACATGATTAACACCAAAATGATAAAAAACATCAATATAAGAAGAGCAATTCAAAACGACAAATGTAGCATCTTTGCCAACTTCAATGGAGCCAATTCTGTCTGCTATCTCCAAAGCATGAGCACCATTTATCGTCGAAGCCACAATTGCTTGTTGACAGGTAAGTCCTAAATTTATCACAGAAAGGGAGAGGATGATTTGCATATTTTCTGTGAAACAAGAACCTGGATTGAAATCGCTGGCAAGGGCTATCGGTATCTTGTACTGTAGGATTTTCTTCGCAGGTGCATAAGGCATTCTGATAAAATAAGAAGTTCCAGGCAGCAAAGTTGCAATGGTGCCAGAGTTCGACAAAGCTTGCAAGCTATCTTCAGAGACAAAAAGCAAATGGTCGGCAGATATTGCACCAATTTCGGCGGCAAGCCTACCAGCACCGGCATCCGAAAGCTCATCAGCATGAACTCGGACTTTGAGGCCATGTTGCAAGGCTGTTTTGAAAATTTTTTCAGCTTGTTGCAATGTATAATATCCATCGTCGACAAAACAATCGCAGTATCTTGCCAAATCCATTTCCGAAACTCTTGGTATCATTTCATTGCAAATTAATTCAACGTAGCCATCGGGATTGGACCTATACTCTGGTGGGAAATCGTGCGCTCCCAAAAAAGTTGGAACAATGTGGATAGGATAATTTTTACGTAGCTTTTCAATTACTTTTAGCATCTTGATTTCATCTTCTGTATCCAACCCATAGCCACTTTTGATTTCAATTGCAACCGTCCCATGCCGAATTGCATTCCCCAAGTAACGACTTGCATTATCAAAAAGTTCCTCTTCCGAAGCCTCTCGGACTGCAGAAACGGTAGAGATTATTCCCCCACCCTCTTTGGCTATTTGTTTATAAGAAACTCCGGAAATCCTCTTGGCAAATTCATTAGACCTATCTCCTGCAAAAACCATGTGGGTATGAGAGTCGACAAAGCCAGGCAGGACAGTTTTGTTTTTCAAAGAGATAATTTGCTCTGGAACTATCTCCTTATTTTGAAGTTTAACATCTGCTTCGTCCGTAGCACCAACCCAGAGTATATTTTCATCAAAGAACAAAGCACCGTCCTTAATCTCGCCGATATCATTCATTAATTCGCCACTTCGAGGAGTATTGTTATTTCCAGCTAAAGTAACAAGTGATGAAATTTCTTTCAAAAGTACTTTCATAATCTATAATTTTTAAATGTATACGTAATCCTCGGGATTTTTCTTCATCTCTTCAATGCATTTTTTTACCTTTTGAACCTGACTTTTATGGCAGACTAAAAGAGCATCATTGCTAACAACAACTACCATATCATTCACTCCTACAAGACAAACCTTGAATGGCTTTTCAGTGTAATCATTTACTACAATAGAATTGATTGTATCAATCAAAAGATTATTACCAATAGTGACATTATTATTGGCATCGTGTGGTTTTGTTCTATCCAAAGCATCCCAGGAACCAATGTCATCCCAATCGAAATGGGAGCGAACAAGAACTATGTTCTTTGTTTTTTCCATTAGTGCATAATCAATAGAAATGTCCGGGAAATCAATATAAATACTTTCAATTTCATTCCATACCTTGTCGATAGAGGTGGATTTAAGGAATAAATCTTTGAAGGTATAGATTTTGGAGTAAATTTCTGGCATGTGTTGTTTAGCCTCGTTCAAGAAAGTATCCAGGCGCCAAAAAAACATCCCACTATTCCAGTAAAAATTCCCCGAGATTAAATACTCTTTTGCAGTGTCGTAATTCGGCTTTTCTCGAAAACAACGCACATTGAAAATGTTGTTGTTGGTTCCAATTCCGTCATTGTCGACTTCTATATATCCAAAGGCAGTATCGGGACGAGTTGGAAAAATTCCAATGGTTGCAATTTTAGGATGTTTTGAAACGCAATCGAAAGCAATTCCAACTGTTTGGCGAAATCCATCAATCGGGGCAATCCTCTGGTCGGAGGTAAAAACCCCAATTAAAATTTCGTTTTCGTTGAATTCTTTGCCATACTTTGCCAGAATCCAACTTGTAGCATAGGCCAAAGCTGGAGCAGTATTACGTTTGAGTGGTTCAGGAATTATGTTCTCTTTAGGTAGAATTGTCAAGATATTCTGAAGCGAATCCCAAATTGCATGATTTGTAAATACATAGGTGTCTTGTGGCAGAATCATAGTGAGAATTCGTTGGATAGATTCCACTATAAGTGGTTTTTCTGTATTCAAGGGGAGAAGTTGTTTTGGCTTTTTTGTTCTACTCAATGGCCAAAATCTCTCGCCGCTCCCACCAGCCAATAGAATTGCAATTTTTTTCATACTATTTACTATTTAAAAAATAACTTTACCAAATTTTTGTCTTTTTTAAAGAGTAAATTTATAATTTATCAGCTATGAAAACAAATATTGTAAGAATAAAAAATAAATATTCATCATTAGAGCTCAGCAAACGGGAGCAGTTGGTATTGAAAGCTATAATCCATCTGCATATCCTTACTGCTCAACCAATTGGTTCTCGCCTTGTTGCAAAATATTTAGAGAGAAAGCTTAATCTAAGTCCCGCATCAATAAGAAACGTTATGTTTGAACTCGAGGAAAGAGAATTATTGGAGCAAACCCACATTTCCTCTGGAAGGATTCCAACCGATAAAGGTTATCGGGTGTACATCAATTCTTTGCTGCCACAAGTAAAGCCAAGTGCACGTGAATTTAAAAAAATACGAGAAGAACTCCAAAAAACCGAAGCCACAAGCATCGAAGATACACTAAAAACTGCTTCGAAAATTCTTGGTCATCTTTCTAAATACTTAAGTATCATAATTATACCATCAATCCAAGACATAAAAGTCGAAAAGATCGATATTGTGCAGCTCTCAAGCAAGCGGTTGCTTTTTGTTTTGGCGCTAAACTCAAACTTTGTGGAGACTCTAACTATCGAAACCGACATCGAGATCATTAAAGAGCAAATAGAAAGTGTTGTGGGTATTTTAAATGAAAAAATCGCCGGTAAATCCTTGAAATTCATCAATGAAAATTTCAGGAATCTCATTGAAACATTTCAAAGCAAGGAGCTGCCAGTGTTTCATATATTTATCAACTTTTTCGATAGAATCTACAACT
>JBKBVP010000179.1:0-4076 GCA_046289495.1 Candidatus Kapaibacteriota bacterium
GTGGTGGCTTAGTTGTAGATGGCAATCCAAGATCATGGGGCATCGCAAATAGTGGGAATCCTTACTATAGCTTAATCAATATGGATTGCGATCCACAGACTCCACCCTCTGCTCCACAAGGAAATGCTGCTAATTCCACAGTTCAATTTAATTTAGGTGTTGATTATACATTGAACTGGACTGGAAATGTAATATTGACGATAATCCACTGTGATGGGGACACCTGCGAATTGGTTTATAGCAACTGGTGTGCTAAACCACCAAAACAATGCATAAGTCCTGGAAGCGGAATACCAATAGATACCTCGGAATTACCAAAGAACATCGTAGCTGCCTCGGCAAAATTTTCTCTAAAAAATCGTTCTAATGTTCGATACATCTCAATTGAGCTGGCGGAGAGGGAAACCAACACACAAATCATCGACGGTTTTGCCGGAATCGTTGATTCAAATAATAATATAGTTGCAAGCGGCAAAAGGATTGAACGAATCGATGGCGAAGATATGATAATCGAGTATGGAGAATCAGTGGTAATTGAGCTTCCAAAAGTCTTTGACGGACGTGATGATGATTGCCAAATAATAGCATTTTTCATGGGCGATTCTGTTGTGAAATTTAACGTCATTCTCTTCGACGAAAATGTAAATCCAATTGGATTCGAAACTTTTGTGGCAAGCCAACCAATTTCCAGTGTAAAAACAGCAGAAAACGAATACCAAAACTCCGAATTTTTGAGAATAAGTCCAAACCCAACAAATAATACCGCAAAAATTGAGTTTTTCAACCCAATCGACGGAAGCATTTCGTTGCAAATTATCGACTTATTAGGCAACGAAATCCATAGAATTGAAACTGGGTGGAAGACTTTCGGAATCCATTCTATTACGGCGAATTTAAATGGTTTATCCTCTGGTAGTTACTTTATTGTGCTTAAATTACCCAATGGGAAGGTGATACCTAAACCGTTGATAATTACAAACTAAAAGTGCGTTTAAATATACCAGCCCTGCCGAGCATATGCCCGCAGGGCTTTTTAATTTTACCGACAGCAATCACTTTTTGGTTAATTAATTTTAATTTAATAATTTTGAAATCTTATTTTTAATCAGGAAGGATGTAAACTGATGGGAACTTTTGAGCGAATACGAAAGATTTCACCATATGCACTTGTCACTTTTGCTGTTATTTTTGTCGCCTTTATGGTTGCCTCCGATGCCGACATATCAAATATCTTAAGACAAGGACAAGATATACGAACCGCTGAACTTGCTCGCATTAATGGTCACAAAATTCTTTACAAAGATTTCGAGGAAAAGGTAAGAGAAAGAGTCGAACAGCAGAGAAACCAAAATCCGGAACAGTCGATTGATATCGATGAGCAACAATTAAGAAAAACTCTTTGGACAGAAACGCTCGAGGAAACATTGCTCCAGCAAGAAGCGGAAAAAATTGGTATTAAAGTTACCGACGAAGAATTATTAGACATTTTGCTCGATAATCCCCCTGATTATTTGAAAAAGCCTTTCACAGACTCTGCTGGAAACTTCCAAAGACAGACCTATTTGGAAATAATTACAAATCCAGACATTATTTACCGTCGTTTACCAAATACAGTTCCTCAAGAAGAAAAGCGTCGCATCGTTGAACAATTCAAAAAAGATTTGTTAAACATCGAACAATACCTACGTAAAGAGAAGTTAGAAAATGGGGTTAGGACTTTTGTTGCAATTGCATCTTCTCTTGTCTCGCCTACATACGCCAGTGAAAAATACATTATAGATAACTCTGTTGCAGACGCAAGAGTAATATTCTTCGACATCAAAGATATTCCAGACGAAAAAGTTAATGTTACCGAAAAAGAAATAAAGGAATACTATGAAAAAAATAAGCAATTCTTCCCCGAAAAGCCCCGTAGGAAACTAAAATATGTCGTCTTGAAAGTTGTTCCTTCGAAACAAGATACTCTCGCCACACAAAAAAATATAAACAAATTCTACGAAGAGCTCGAAAAGCTTACAGATATAGAAGAAAGGTCGAAGCTATTTCAACGAAAGTTTACTGAACATAATGGTGAAGTTTCTGAATTTAAATTAGCCAAAGACCTGCCTGCCCAGCTTGCACCATATATAACATCTATACCAGTTGGCCAAGTTGTTGGTCCAATTCAAACAAGCGAAGGTGCCTTCTTCATCCGGCTCGAAGATGTTCGCAAGGGCGAAAACGAAGTTGTCAAAGCCAGTCATATACTTATTGAGTTTGGTAACAACAAGGACAGTGCACTTAATGTTGCAAAAGATTTGTTGAAGAGAGCAAAATCGGGTGAGGATTTTACTTCGCTGGCTAGAAAATTTTCTGCTGATAAAGGTTCCGCTTTCAATGGCGGCGACCTTGGCTATTTTGGTAAAGGAATGATGGTAAAAGAATTTGAAGGCGCTTGCTTCTCTGCTAAAGTCGGTAGTATCGTTGGTCCCGTTGAAACTCAATTTGGGTATCACATCATTTGGGTGCAGGATAAAAAATCCGATGAATATAAATACAGTTATATAAAGTTTACTCCGCAAATTTCAAGAAATACAGAAAGAATTATCAACCGAAATGCAAAGATGATTAAAGAGAAGCTCCAACAGGGTTTAGCTTTTGATACTATAGCAAAAGAGTTCGACTTACAAGTCAGAACTACAGATTTCTTTGAAAGAACAAGGGCAGTTTTGGGGTCCAATTATTTAACTGCACTTGCTTTCGAGGGAAAAGTTGGAGATGTTATAGAACCGTTCGAACTTAAAAATCAAGGTATTATTGTGGCTCAAATAGCTGATGAAAGAAAAGGTGGATTCACCCCACTTGAAGACTTAAAAGAAAGAATCACATTTACACTCAAGAAAATCAAAAAGTTGGATACACTCGAAAAGAAAGCAAAAGAAACTTACAACAAAATTAAAAGTTTTGGAAGTCTCGTAAATATAAGACAATACGATTCAACACTAAATTATCAGGAATGGTACGATATCAAAAACAATGGATTCATTCCTGGGGTTGGCCAAGATTGGGCATTCACTGCAAAAATATTTCTTTTGCCCTTAAATCAAATATCCCAACCTTATCGAGGCGAGAGAGGCTATTATATCATCGAGGTATTTAGAAGAGTAACCCCAGATGAATCAAGCATCAAGAATGAAACAAGAAAAATTCAGCAAAGTATAATCTCCAATTGGAGGCAAAGTGCGTACTTAATGTGGTTCAACAAAATAAAAGAAAATGCTAACATAAAAGATTATCGTAGCAAATTTTATCGGGAGTATTGATTGATTTTATTCATTCGAATAATTGTTTAGTTCGAAAGGGTACGATTAATTTAACCGTAGTTAAATTTCAAATTTTTTCCTAAGAATCAAATTATAAATTGGTAAAAAAATGGAGTACACTACAAATCAATATGCTTTAATTTTAGGAGTTTCAAGTGGCTTTGGTAAAGCAACAGCAATCGAGTTAGCAAAATTGGGATATAACATCTATGGGGTACATTTAGACTTTGGAAGAAATAAAGAAAATGCCGAGGAATTTTGCAAATATTTACAAAACATCGGTGTACGAGCTCGCTTTTTCAATGCTAATGCTGCAGACGACCAAAAACGTGCCGAAATTATTCAAGCAATTAATGACAGCCCAGCAAAAACAATAGCAGTTGATATTCCTTCCGGTTTGGATTGCGACACGGGTTTGCCATTAGGTTGTGTCGTGATGGCACAATATACAACAACATTTATCGGCAGCAAAAAAGGGTTTACTCATACAGAAGCTATGCGTTATGTTGGCAAATTACGTGTGATCGACATTGGTATTCCAAAACGTTTTATTTTGCAAAGTGGTATTGTTGAAAATACGATTTGTATGGATGATGATTTAACTGATGTTGCAGCGGGATTGTAAATAAAACATTATGCAATTATCCAATTTACTCAAACAAAAAATAAACGCAGCAAATTATGTTGTTACTAATGAACAACATGAAAAATTATTTAATTATTTAGAACTCCTTCACAAATGGAACCAAACTTATAATTTAACCAGCGTACGTG
>JBKBVP010000180.1:0-4065 GCA_046289495.1 Candidatus Kapaibacteriota bacterium
GACCAAATTACATCAAACCCAAATTATAAACATCACCGAGTACTTTAATGTCGGTGGAGTTAAAATAAACTCCTATGGCTATTTTGCTTTTATTTCTGGGGATAAAGACTCCGTGGCAAAGGTATACTTCACTTTGAAGAATAAAGAAAACAACTTTAAAGTCTACAAAAGGGACGAAGTTCCTAAATATTACAACTATTCAAGCAATGCTTTTATTGGCGAAGTTGTAATTATCCCAGATATTGGATGGACAATTTCTCGCGATACAAACGAGTACTTTTATCGTTTACAAGGAAATCATGGCTACGACAATCACTGGGTTGAGATGCATGGAATCTTCATTGCATCTGGTCCCCGATTTAAAAAGAACTACGTAACCGGTACTATAAAAAACATAGACATATATCCACTTATGTGCAAAATTCTTAATATAATTCCAAGAAACAACATAGACGGTAAATTGGAAAGGATTGAATTCATTCTAAAATGATTTCATTCTCGTGGCAGGGTAAAATAAAATGTCGAACCGTTGCCTTCTTGGCTTTCGACCCATATTTTGCCTTTGTGCCTTTCGATGTATTCCTTGCATAGAATTAGCCCCAAACCAGTGCTCGATTCTCCATCGGTTCCAGGCCTTGATATTTTTGCTCCAAGCCTAAACAGGTCTGGCAAAATTCCTTTTGGTATACCTATTCCAGTATCAGATATAGAAATTGTTAATTCATTGTTATTTTGCTTATAGTCGATTGTTATTTTCCCTCCCTTTGGAGTAAACTTAATTGCATTAGAGATTAGGTTTCTTAAGACAGTTGAGATCATATTGATATCGAATTTTGCCTCAAGATAGTTTGGTATGAGATTGGTAAACTTAATGTTCTTTTTCTCTATATTTGCCCTTTGTAGGGAATGAATGTGCTCAACTAAAGAGAAGAGATTGTGATTTTCGGGATTAAAAGGAATTAGCCCCCTTTGAATCCTCGACCATTCAAGAAGATTTTCTAACAATTTGTAAACATTTTCAGCACTTTCCTTAAGGCTTTTAGCCAATTCAACCAACTCCTCTTTAGTGAAGCTTTCTATGTCTGTAGAAAGTAAATTAGCGATACCCAAGAAACCAGAGAATGGGCTTTTTAAGTCGTGTGCAATGATAGAAAATAGTTTATCCTTTTCTTTCAGAGCCTCTTCTAATTTTTCTTTTGTTTGTGTTAGCTCGTAAAGAAGCAAATTTTTTTCGTAAAGTGCGTCCTCCAAAATACTTTTAGACATTGCCAAATCTTCTGCCAATTTTTGAGTATCCTGGTAGAATTTTTCAATATTCTTTTCTCTTTCAGTAAGCTCAACTAATGATGAATACTCTTTTGTAATATCTAAGAAAAAAGTTGTAAAGTAATATTTTTCGTTCGAGAATGCATACACTTTATACCAGCGATTGAGCGTTTCGGAATACTGAATAAATGTCTTTTTCTCGCAATTTAAGGCAATAGTACCGAAAAAGGATATCCAATCGAACTTATCTTGTTTAAGATCTGGCAATACTTCGAGGACTGTTCGCTGCAAGACATCTTCCCTTTTTAAACCAGTAAATTCCTCGAATGCCCGATTTGCATCCAAAAATATGTAATCACAAGGTTTACCAAATTCATCAAGCAATAGCTTGTGAAATGCATACCCTATGGGAGCGCATTCGATTAAATTTTTATAAAATTCATTTTTCATAAAACAGTGATGGTTTTATTTCAAATTTAATAATTAAATTTCGATTTATTTAATTAAATAAGTTTTAATATTTTTTTTAAATTTGAATGTAATTTTTTCGAGGTTCTTATGAATCGTATAGTTAATTTACTTATAATACTTTTATTTCTTTGCACAAAAGTAGCTTTATCGCAAAAAATCTCAGCAGAGCAACTGCTATTCAATTCCTCTCAAGGACGTGAGTTCTGGATTGCTATTCCACCAAATGAAGATGATAGACAACCTATTGGCAACACTCAAGAAATTGCTATCGAAATATACGTGACTTCGTCCAAAAACTGTATGGCAACAGTTGAAATACCTGGATTGGGATATATAAAAACAAAAAAAGTTGAGGCGTTTAAAATCACTACCTTTTCAACCCTCAATAATGAATTGTTCTGGAATTTAGAAGTTCGGGAAAGTGAAAAGCCAGTTCCCAAAGCCATACACGTTTACGCAACTGAACCAATCTCTGTATATGTATTAAATCACAGGCATTACACTGCAGATGGTTACTTAGCAATACCGATTTCCTCTTGCGGGACGGAGTATATACATCTTTCATATTATGATTTTCACGAAGACCTCTATGGTGGAGAGTTTCGTGGAAATGGCTTTCTAATTATCCCAAGCGAAAACGGCACCGAGGTTCTAATCGAGCTTAAGGGACGTGGACAGTTGATTGGAAAAACAATTGGCGGAAGACGAATTGGCGACAAATGGAAGGTAACCTTAAACAAAGGGGAGGTTTACTGCGTAATGGGTGACGGCGCCACTCGTGGCCAATTCGACCTTTCGGGTTCGCGCGTTATTTCTAATAAACCAATTGGTTTTATTTCCTTTCATAAAAGAACACTAATTCCATCCTTCGATCTATGGAATGGACGCAATATGCTGTGCGAAATGATACCACCAGTACAAGCTTGGGGTAAAAAATATTACACAGTAGAGTTCCAAAGAAAAGGTCGAGGTGATTTTTTCAGAATCATCGCAGCAAGAGATAATACTACCTACACTGTAAAGTGGTACGATTTGAAAGATGGAAGGTTTCTTGGACAACGTGGGCCGAAACTACTAAAAAAATCGGGCGATTTCGATGAATTTGAGGAGGTGTTTGTTCCCCAGGGACAACCCAATAATCAAGAATCTGTAAAAGGTACCTCTGTTTGGGAAGCAGACAAGCCAGTTCTTGTTATGCAATACTCCTATTCAACTGATTGGGATAATTCACCAGAATTCGACCCATTTATGATTTTAGTCATACCACGCGAGCAATATGTTCCCAACACCGTCTTTCAAACCCCTGATGCACAAGCACAATTTCTCGATAACTATTTCAATATAATCGCTATTGGCGATACAAACGACCCAGAAAATAAGCCCATAAAGTCCATCACAATCGATGGTAAACCTATCTGGCAAATTGAACCCAAGTTTATATTCAATCGAATACCAGGTACGGACTTGTATTGGGCTAAAATCCGCGTTCAGCCTGGATGCCACGTTGTTCGCAGCCAAACTAAATTTGGTGGCTACATCTATGGTTTTAGCGAAGCCGATGGTTATGGTTGGCCAGCTTGCACTGCTTTCAACAAAGTAGACGAAACAGATACCCTACCACCAGAGATATACGTCCAAGAAAATTGTGGTGTTTTTACTATTCGTACAACAGAACTTCGCAACGGAAAACCCGGAGACGACCCACGCCAAATTGATCAAGGCATAAGTGATATTGCTCTCCTCGATAATGCTTTTAACTTTGAAATTAAATTTATTAATGAATTTAAATCTTATCCACCATTATACGATTTCACATTTATCATTCAAGTAATAGACAAACACAAACCCGGAATAGCCTACTTACAAATTACAGATCGTGCGGGTAATTCATCTTTTGATACATTATATTACTATCCAGACACCCTCGAAATAAATCCTTCTCCAGTCGACTTTGGCTCCGTCCGACTTTTCACTTCGAAAACTTTACCAGTTCAAATTCAAAATGCTTCCGATACAATTGAGCAGATTGTAGAAATAAAACTTCTTCGTGGAAGCGTATTCAGAATTCTTTCTGGTAATGTGCCTCCCGAAATTCAATTATTGCCAAAAGACATTCACAACATGGAAATTGAATATGTTCCTATTGAAGAATCTCTTTTACCAACGATGATGGATAAGGATACACTCATTGTAATCACAGATTGCGACACTTTCAAAGTACCAGTATTAGGCCGCGGCATTATTCCAAAGATAGCAGTCGAGGACTGGAACGCTGGAACTGTCGTGGTTAATAACAAAGTCTGCAAACTTCAGCAAACCACCACTGGT
>JBKBVP010000181.1:0-4036 GCA_046289495.1 Candidatus Kapaibacteriota bacterium
ACAAGGCTACGATGGGCTTTGCTTTCGAATGGAATCCATTTCGAAATTTCCAGATTCTCGGCACCTGGATGATGGAGGATATGATTTTCTCTGAAATAGGAAAAAACTTCTGGGGCAATAAAACCGCTTGGAATATCGGCGCAATTTATTCATTGCCCTTTTCGACTGATCTCGCTCTTGAGTACACTCGCATAGAGCCATATATGTTCACGCATTTCAATAATATCAATAATAGAACTAATGATGGTCGCCTGATTGGTACATATCTCTACCCAAATTCAGATGAGCTTGCTATTGCTATAAGGAATTTTACTCTTGGTCGCTATCCATTAATCGTTAAACTTGCCTATGTCCGGCACGGCGCAAACGAAACAGATAGCTCTGGTAAAGTCATTCGTAATGTCGGTGGAGACTTTAATGTGAATCATTCTCCAACAGACAGCGACCGTGTCCTATTTCTCGATGGGGTGCGTAGGGATAGCTTCCTTGCTTCTATCAACTATGGCTTTGAAATTATTCGTAATTTTAATTTTCAGTTAACTATTGATTACCGAAAGGAACAAAGCCAAAAAGGCTATTTCGTCGCAAAGATTATATTTCGCTTCGAGGACTTTTAGCAATGGGTGCAGTCGAAATTCTACTAATCTGTCTGCTGTGTCTATCTGGATATCCTTTTATAATTTATCCAGTTTTCATATCGCTTTTGAGCAAGCTCTACAGAAAACCCATTAAAGTGGACCCAAATTTTGAAGCAGACATAACTATTATAACTCCAGTGCATAATGAGGAAAACAATTTAGTTCCACTTGTTAATTCAGTCGTAGACTCTGGCTATCCATTGTCGAAAATTCAAATGATATTTGGTTCTGATGGCTCTACTGATGGCACCAATTCACAACTCGAAGAGTTATCTCGAATGTATAACTTTGTGGAGTTTTATATTTTTCCACGAAGTGGGAAAAATTACGTTTTGAATCGATTAATTGCAAAGGCAAAGAACCAAATTGTTCTATTTTTAGATGCCGATATTAGGCTGGAGAAAGGAACTTTGCACAAGTTGGTATCCTACTTTTCCGATGAAACGATCGGAGGGGTATTAGCAAACGTTGAATTAGCACATAAGAAAATATCCCAGTATACAATCCAAGACAGACAATTTCACGGCTTTTTTAGCAAAATCAGAAAATGGGAAAGTGATATTTACGCAACGGTTAATGGTATGGGTCCATGCTATGCTGTTCGAAGGGAACTAATTCCCGAAATACCAAACGACAGAGTTTGTGATGATTTTTTTATCTTGTTGGAAGTTGTTTCCAAAGGCAAAAGAATGGTTTACGCCAATGATGTCCTTGCAACAGATGTGCGCCAGCGAGATGAAGTATGGAAGGAATTCCACCGTAAAATGCGTTTCTCCGCTGGGGGTATATCTGCAATCCTTGCAGCTCGTCGAATCTTTCGCAATCCCTGGTTTACCTTTATGGTAATTTCACACAAACTACTCCGCTGGTTCAGTCCTTTGCTCTTATTGCTCGCAGTGGTTTTACTTCCTTTTGCAGAGTTGTCTTGGATTAAGTTGTTGGGTTTTTCAATAATTGCAGTTTTTTTACTTCTTATCATAATAAGTCTTTTGGATTTGAAATTGGGAGCAAGGAAATTCACAATGCCCATGTATGTTGTGTTTTCCTTCGCTGGAACTATTGCTGGCATATTCCGTGCATTATCTGGACAACAAAATTCAACATGGACACTCGAACGCCTGGAAAATTAATATGGTAAAATTAAAAGAAAAGTTAAAACAAAACTCCCCAATTTTTTTCGAACTGGCTTTTGATATCCTTGCTATTTTGATTAGCTATATAATTCACTATTACATTCGGTTCGAGTCTGGGCTTTTCGAATCCGACCTGCATCCATCCTTTGCCGATGTTTTTTTTACTGGCTTGATAATTCTTGCCTATTGGTTAATTGCCTTCTTCTTTGCTGGTTTGTATCGAAATTGGTTCGTCCGCTCCCCTTTCGATGAATTCCTGGCAGTGATAAAAACCTCCTTTTTCTTCAATTTCCTGTTGTTTTTCTTTGTCTTTTTGGATAGTTCCTCTCGGCCGAGGCTTCTTTTTCTGATCTATTTTGTAGATATAACCTTCTTCGTTCTCCTCGGTAGATTTATCGCAAGAAGATTGCAAAAGTATCTTCGGCAGAAGAAATTGATCCAGATACCAGTGGTAATTCTCGGTACTCGAGCCGAGGCTTTCGAACTTTTGAAAAAAGTTCAAACTCAACGAGAGTGGGGGTACGATGTTAAAGCAATCGTACTTTTGAACAACAACATCGAATCGAAAGCCCAAAACATCGAGATTTATCCTTTCGAGAAGTTTGAAGAAGTGCTGGGCAGAATACGCCCTGCAGAATTATTCATCGCCATCGATAAACCAGACCACGAAATGATATTGGATATTGCCAACAAATGCGCCGAAAGTCAAATCATTGTTAAAATAGTGCCAGATTTGTATGATGTTCTAACTGGACTTGTGAAAACTTTCCCGCTTTATTCGATACCATTAATTGAAATCAGCACACAATTGTTAAGACCTTGGGAAGCCTTCTTGAAGCGTGCTATTGATATTTTGGTGAGTTCTATTGTGTTAATTTTTGGGTTGCCAATTTGGATTTTAGTTGCAATTTTGATAAAATTAGACTCGAAAGGTCCAGTTTTGTACAAGCAAGAGCGCGTGGGGAAAAATGGAAAGATTTTTATTTGTTACAAATTTCGTTCGATGCATGTGGATGCCGAGAAAACTGGGCCAAGAACAACTGTTTTAAACGACCCGCGGGTCACTCGTGTCGGATATTTTTTAAGGAAAACCCACATCGACGAAGTACCCCAGTTTTGGAATGTGCTAAAAGGGGAGATGAGCCTGGTCGGTCCTCGTCCAGAACGCCCCGTCTTCATAGAAAGTTACAGCAATATGGTACCCCTATTCAAGCGTCGGCTGGTTGTTCGTCCGGGCATTACTGGATGGAATCAGGTGAAGTCACCTCTGTTTGAAACGAATGTTGAACATTTAAGGAATCGTCTAAAGGACGATTTTTACTACATCGAGAATATGTCGTTGAAACTCGACATCGAAATTCTATTGAGAACAATTTATTTGGTGTTGCGTGGAAGAGGTCAAGCATAATTCTGAATATTCACCCAATCGTATTAGCCCCTACAAACCGATTAAGGAATGGCGCACAGACGAAAGACCTCGTGAACGATTGATGAAACACGGGGCAAGCGCGCTTTCCGATTCGGAACTTTTAGCGATATTAATCTCGACTGGAACGAAAAATCTTTCTGCAGTCGACCTTGCTAAAATGTTGCTGGACCGTTTCCAAAGCCTACGCGATTTAGCCTCGCGCGACATAAGCGAAATTCGCAGTGTCAAGGGTATTGGCCTTGCAAAGGCGATAACACTTGCGGCTGCTTTCGAAATTTCTCGAAGAATACAAGCATCCGGCTTTGAAGATAATCCAATACTTCGAGCGCCGGAAGATGTAGCAAAATTTTTCATTCCAATGCTTCGCGGAGTTCGTCAAGAAAGATTTTATATCGTTCTTTTAAATTCTTCCAATAGAATAACAAGGATTAAATTAATAACCGAAGGGACACTGAACGCCAGCCTTGTTCATCCGCGCGAGGTTTTTCGCTTTGCTATTACAGAAACTGCCGCTTCGATTATTCTCGTTCACAACCATCCATCGGGGAATTGCACACCATCGCACGAAGATCTGGAAATGACACGAAAGCTCGTCGATGCTGGCAAATTGATAGATATTCCAATACTCGACCATTTGATTATTGCCGAGGATAGGTTTACAAGTCTTGCTCGTTTGGGCTATATAGGTGAATAATCGGAAATTATTGTTTTATTTTGTATTTTTTCTAACTAATGTGGAGTTCGTATGGAGCGGTTTAAAAATTTCATTAATGGTGAGTGGGTCGAACCAAAAAGTGGAAAGTATTTCCTGAATGTCAATCCAGCAAATACGGAGG
>JBKBVP010000016.1:0-11856 GCA_046289495.1 Candidatus Kapaibacteriota bacterium
ACCATACGAAGAGACCACAAGTTACGGAAAAGGTACAAGATTTGCACCCAAAGAGATTTTGCGTGCAAGTGCTTTCGTTGAATTTTATGATGATGAGACAGAAAAGGAACTCTGCTTTGATAAAGGTATAGCTACATTGAAGCAACTCTCATTAAAGAAATTAGCAACCCAACAAGCTTTCGATTTAATCGAGGATTATGTTGCTCGAATACTGGAGGATGACAAGTTTTTGGTCTGTCTCGGTGGCGAACACACCATAACATTGCCAATCGCTCGGCGTTTCTACAGAAAATTTCCACGTTTGAGTATTTTACAATTCGATGCTCACTCGGATTTAAGAATGAGTTACGAAAACAATCCATATTCACACGCTTGCGTAATGGCTCGTATAGTTGAATTTCTGCCACCCGAAAGAGTTGTTCAACTTGGAATTAGAGCTCTGAGCGTCGAAGAAGCAAATTGGATCGAAGAAAATCCGATTCATACCTATTTTGCTTCCAAAATTAAAGCTGGAAAATACGGAAAAAATTGGTGCAAAGAACTTGTTGGAAATCTAACTGAAGAGGTCTACATTACTTTCGATGTGGATTTCTTCGACCCTTCGATAATGCCCTCTACTGGAACACCAGAACCAGACGGCTTTTCTTACAACGATGCTCTTAACGTCATCCGAGAAGTAGTTGCCTCGGGGCGAAAAATCGTTGGTTTCGACGTAGTGGAGTTGTCCCCTATTAAGGATTTTCACCATCCAAATTTGACAACTGCTCGCTTAGTTTACAAGATTTTGAATTTGGCATTCTATAATTCAAAAAGATAAGTTTATTAGCCTACATAAACTCATTCAAAGTTCCTTAATGGGACTAATTATCTTTGCAATCAATTGGTTATTGCAATTTTGTAGATTTTGTTTTTTCAATCGTACTCAACAGTGTGTCTTAGCTTGGCACTAAAATTGTAGTATCATTATTTGATTTGGATAGTTGAAGGAGAAATATGCCAATAAATATGATGTTATTCAAAGAGCGAGTTCCTTTGATGCACAAAGCCTTAGATGCTTACTCATTGCGTATGACAACCATAGCAGAGAATATTTCGAATGCAAACACTGTCGGATATTCTCCAAAAAGGGTGGCTTTTGAAGAAATATTTGAGCAGAATATTAGCCAGATGCAGAATTTCTTCAACACGAAAGAAAATGGTCTGGGCAAAGTAGAAAGCAATAAGATTTTCGAGCCATTGGTCGTAGAAGAGGAAATACCCGAAAGCCAGAAGTATAGCTCTGGGCAATCGCACGTAAATTTAGACGAAGAGATGGCATTGCTTGCAGAAACTCAAATTAGATTCCGTCTTGTTTCTCGGCTTATAAGAAGATATTTTGCGAGCTTAAATTCAGCAATAACAGGAATTAGAGAGCAATAAAATGAGTAATTTTACCTATTAACATTAATTTTTTTTCTATTATTTTTAATAGTATGAAAGTAGGAATATTTGAAATTTTTAAAATTTCAAGCCAAGGATTAAATTTCCAGAGGAAGAAGTTGTCTGCTATTGCAAAAAACATCGCAAATGCAAATACAACCCGAACGAACGCTGGCACGCCGTACAATAGAGAAATAGTTGTAGCTCGATTAGTAGAAAATTCT
This sequence comes from Candidatus Kapaibacteriota bacterium, assembly GCA_046289495.1. Classification (GTDB taxonomy): domain Bacteria; phylum Bacteroidota; class Ignavibacteria; order Kapaibacteriales; family UBA2268; genus Naka2016. The sequence goes on from JBKBVP010000016.1 coordinate 1,644, forward strand.
GGATTTCAAGATATGTTTGAAAATGTATTAAACTTAGTGAAAAGCGATGAGAAACATTTTCAAGGATTAAAGAGCACGGCGCAGGAGGAATCGTATCTACAAGCGGAGGTTTTCAAAGATAATAGTCAAAGGTTTGTATACGACCCTTCGCATCCAGATGCCGATGAGAATGGCTACGTACGATACCCAAATATTAATGTTGTTACAGAAATGGTAGAGATGATTTCTGCCCAAAGAGCTTTCGAAGCAAACGTGTCTGTGATCGAGGCAAGCAAAAACCTTGCTCGAGACTCTTTGGAAATTTAAATGAAAATATTAAATTGGAGCATACATGAGGGTTAATCCTTTGAATGTTTATTCGAAATACGAGGTTAGAAATCAAACTCAAGCGGATAACATTCAAACGCTGATTAACGAAAATGTATCCAAGGTTGTTCCTAAGCAAAATCAACAGGAGAAGAAAGACAACATTACTTTGCAGTTGAAAGACCAGAATGATATAATCTCTCAGCAAGAGCGTGAATATTTTATTAAGAAATTTCCCGAGAGCGCACACAAGATTGAGAACCACATACTCTTCAATAGGAATGGCAAGATACAATCCTACTCCTACGCCAAAGGCTTGATTATCGACGCAAAAGTATAATTTGTTGAATTTTAAAGGTCGTGGCTATGAGAGTCGATGAACTATTTTTACAAAGACAGCTTCAGCAAGAATTACTACGAACTCAAAGGCTAGTCTTTACAAATAATTCTAACTTCCTTGGCGAACTCCAGCAAAACGAAGATAGATATTCGAAGGAGCCTTCGTTCGTAGATACACTTAAGCAAATGATAGATGAGGTCAATCAATTGCATAATGAATCGAAAGAGAAGCAAGAAGCATTTATAAAAGGAGAACCGATTGAAATTCACGATGTTATGATAGCTGCCGAAAAAGCAAAAACGAGCTTTCAGCTTCTTTTGGAAATTAGGAATAAGTTCATAGATTTCTATCGCGAAATTATTCGACTACAAGTGTAAGGCTGGAATTGTATGGCAAAGACTGGCGTGTCTGCTCAAATATCAAATTTTTTATCACGTCTCGCGCTTCCCCAGAAGATAATTTTGTTTGGCGTCACCTTTGGTGTGCTTTTTGGTTTGATTTATGTTATAATTCAAACAAGCAGTAAAGTTGAATATGCCACCTTGTTTACCCAACTCGACCCGAGCGAATCAGGGAAAATTGTCGAAAAACTGAAGGAAAAGAAAATACCATACAAATTAGAAGACAATGGAACCACAATACTGGTGGACAAAACAAAAGTATACGATACAAGGGTATCGATTGCTGCCGAAGGGCTGCCAGAGAGCGGAGTTGTGGGCTATGAAATATTTGACAAAACTAATCTTGGGATGACAGAGTTTGTGCAAAAGGTCAATTATAGAAGAGCGCTTGAAGGGGAGCTTTCCAAAACAATAAGTTCATTAAATGGGATTAAGAAAGCGCGCGTACATATTGTTATACCAGAGAGGGCATTATTCGAATCGGAGCAAAAACAACCGACTGCCTCTGTGACTTTGCAACTTGCAAGCGACAATTCTCTGAGCAAATTAAATATCCGTGGGATTCAAAACCTGGTTGCATCCAGCGTCGAAGGTTTGTCTGCAAACAATGTTACCGTCGTCGACCATCGTGGTCGGATTCTCTCTGAAACTGAATTGGACCCAAACTCTCTTTTGGGCAAGACACAGAGCCAACACGAACAGCAAATCCGTGTCGAACAATATCTTACAGACAAGGTGCAATCCCTACTCGATGGTGTGCTTGGGCCTGGAAACTCCGAAGTCCGAGTCTCTGCCGAATTAGACTTCACGCAAATCGAAAAGACGATAACTGATTTTAATCCCGAAAAGCAAGTTGTTCGCTCCGAGCAAGCAATTACACAAAATTCCAAAACAGTAGATTCACTGCAATATCCTGCTCCGAATAAGACCTTAGAGCAGTCGAATACGATAACAAATTATGAGATTCCTCAAACAGTGGAAAGAATCGTCAATGGCGCAGGTACAATTAAACGAATTACGGTCGGGGCTCTCGTTAATGGCACTTACAAGGTGGTGGAACAGGATGGTAAAAAGCAAATCGAATATCTACCACGAAGCGAGGAGGAGCTGAAGAAACTCGAGGAGATAGTCAAAAATGCAGTAGGATTCGACCCAAATAGGAACGACCAAATAAGCCTGGTGAATGTACCTTTTGATACACAAGTACCAGAGCCAGAAGTACTTGCGGAGCCGACTCCCTGGTATCTCCGACCAGACTTTCTTCGACTCTGGGGTTTGCTGGCTGCAATTCTGATTGCAGTAATCCTGATTTCATTGCTTTTCTATTCACGGCACGTCAAAGAGATAGCAAGAGTTGCAATGGCTTTGCCCGAACCTCGGAAAATGCTGGAGGAGGAGAAAGAAGATATCGAGCGAGAGTTGGAAGGCTTGCGAACCTCCGAAGACCAGTTGCTGTTTCTACCTGCTGAAATGCCAGAGCAATTGTTGTTGACCGAGGAAACCCAAGGTGTTTCAATCCCCGAGGAGGCTTTAGATTTGTCGATTATCAAAAAGCCGTCTGTTAAACTCGCAGAAACTCCCACCCTGACAGAGGAGGCTTTAATGAAACGAGAAATACGCGACAGGATAAAAGAGTATATCGAAACAAATCCAACCGACGCAGCAAAACTTATTCGTATGTATTTATCCCAAGAAGAGCCTGTGAAAAGGGAATTGTATTAGTTAAAATAAAATAATCACAATTCGTTTTATAAAAAAAAGAAAAACAAGGTGAAAAAAAAAGAATATAAATACGAGGAACTTACACCAAAGCAAAAAGCTGCTATATTGCTGATGTCCTTGGATGTGGACACAAGTGCAAAGGTATTTAAGCAATTGAGTTTAGAGGATGTTGAACAAATAGCGCTCGAAATTACCAATCTACAGGATTTACCCCAAAACATTGTCGACCAAGTGCTCGAAGAGTTTTACCACTTGATGACGGCACAAAGCTTTATGCTCGAGGGTGGTTTAGATTATGCTCAGCAAATTCTTGAGAAAAGCTACGGCTATGAAAAAGCAAAGGAGATTGTAGAGAAGATACGTGTTTTAACAAGTGTTCGTGGTTTCAGCATCTTGAAGAAAGCCGACCCACAACAATTAGCAAATTTTCTTGCAAAAGAGCATCCACAAACCATTGCATTGATACTTTCACATCTCCCGCCAGATTTAGTTGCCGAGGTACTGGCAGAATTCAATGAGCAATTACGAATCGAAACTGTGCTAAGAATTGCAAAATTGGGAAAAGTCTCCCCACAATTGTTGCAGGAAGTCGAACACGTCGTCGACCAAATTGCGGAGCAAACACTGTCGCAGAACTTAGCTACTGCTGGTGGAGCACAATTAGTTGCAAACATTCTAAACAAGAGCAATGCAACAATTGCTAAATCATTGCTGGAGCATATAGAGGAGAAAGACTACGGCTTGTCTTTGGAAATCAAGCGACTTATGTTCCTCTTCGAGGATATTGTCACTCTCGATGATAGAAGTATACAGAGAATTTTGCGAGATGTGGACAAACGAGACCTTGCTCTTGCATTGAAAGTTGCTGATGAAAAGGTGAAACAAAAGATATTTAAGAATATGAGCGAACGAGCCGCAGCTGTTGTGAAAGAAGAATTAGAATTTATGGGACCAGTGAAGTTGAAAGAAGTCGAAGCAGCACAGATGCGAATTGTGGACATTATTAAACGCCTCGAAGAGCAAGAGGAAATTGTCATAGGTGGTAGAGGCAGAGAGGATATATTTGTGTAATTAATTTACTTTGTTTATGAACTCTGTGAAAATAAAAATACCCAAAAGCAAAGTCCTCGACGAAAAGACAAAGGAAAGTTCTATTATAAAAGATATACTCCCCGAAATTGAGTATTACCAGTTCGAAGAATTTAGTCCCCAGGACATAGAAGCTGGTGAATCTAATCCTGCATCTTATTTTGAGAATTACTCTGATGAAGAACTGTTAAAAAAAAAGCCAGCCCAGAGAACTCCTAAAAAAAAGTTGAACGTCCGGCCTTTGCTGCTTATCACGCCATAAGAAATTTCAATAAACTAATCGAATTAGATTTGTCTAAAATTGGCAAAGTCGAAACTACTGTCGACGACTTGCAACAACAAATTCAATCTGCCTACAACAAGGGCTACGAAGACGGACAGCAAGTTACGCAGATGGCTCTTGCCGAGGAGTTCCGTAAATATGAAGATAGGATGAGGAGGATAGATAGCGTGATTGAAAATTTGGAAATTGAGTTCTCGCGGAAATTAAAGGGTTTAAAAGACATTCTTATCCCATTGGCTATTAAGACAGCTGAACACATTTTACGTGCAGAGATACATATCGACCCAAAAGTTGTAGAAAAGCAAATTGAAAAGGCGCTTGAGATTATCGATAATGAGAAAATTTTTAAAATTAGATTAAACCCAGCCGATATCGAGATACTTAAAATGTTGAATAGCAAATTTATATTCGAGCCAAAGCTAAAAGAAGCAAAAATAATCCAAGACCCAAATGTAGACAAAGGTGGCTGTATAATAGAAACCGAAGTTGGCAGAATTGATGCAAGGATACTATCTCAGCTGGCAAAAATAGAAACATCATTAAAAAATTATCCATTTAGTTTTGGTACCCAAGATGTATGAAATTACACCATCGGCAAAGAAGTTAATAGAGTTTATCGAAAATGTAAATCCGCTTACAATAATTGGGAATATCACGAAGGTTATTGGATTGGTTCTGGAGAGTGAAGGACCAAAAGCTAAAATAGGCGAGATTTGCAATTTGGTAAACAAGGAAGGTAAAATCATAAGCAAATCCGAAATAGTTGGCTTTCGCGGGAATCAAATTTTATCTATGGTACTTGGTAGTTTGAACGAAATCGAGCCTGGAACGCAAATTATCGCTACCAACGAGATGCTGAAAGTTAATGTTGGCGATGCATTGCTTGGCAGAGTGCTCGATGGCTTGGGCAATCCAATAGACGGGAAAGGAGAAATACATACAGAAGAAAGTCGTTCGATTTACGCATCACCGCCAAACCCGCTCCAGAGGCAAAGAATTAACAAACCAGTTGCTACTGGAATAAAAGCAATAGATGCTTTTTTAACGCTCGGAAAAGGACAGAGGGTTGGAATTTTCTCTGGCTCTGGTGTAGGAAAATCTACACTACTTGGAATGATTGCTCGTAAAACAAGCGCCGATATAAATGTTATAGCGCTTATTGGTGAGCGTGGCCGCGAGGTTCGAGAATTTCTTGAGAAAGATTTAGGCGAGGAAGGGTTAAATCGTTCTGTTGTTGTCGTAGCAACAAGCGATGCGCCTTCGTTGGTCCGAGTCAAAGCTGCACTCGTTGCTACAACAATAGCGGAGTACTTTCGCGATAAGGGTTTGGATGTGATGCTTATGATGGATTCCTCGACAAGGCTGGCAATGGCACAGCGGGAAATAGGACTGACAATTGGAGAACCACCAACTACAAAGGGTTATACACCGAGTGTCTTTGCTTTGTTGCAAAAAGTAATGGAACGTGCTGGAACAAGTGTTGTTGGCTCCATTACTGGGCTTTATACAGTATTAGTCGAAGGCGATGATTTAAACGAACCTGTTGCCGATACTGCACGTGGAATTCTCGATGGGCACATAGTCCTCTCGCGTAAATTAGCTGCAATGGGGCACTATCCAGCAATTGATGTTTTGGAAAGCATTAGTCGTGTGATGAATGATATCATCACGAAGGAACATAAAAATGCTGTTGCAAAAGCAATTGAACTTTTGGCAACATATAGAAATGCCGAGGACTTAATAAGCGTCGGTGCTTATCAAAGAGGAACAAATCCAAAAATTGACCGTGCGATTGCAAATTATGATGTGTTGATGTCTTTCCTGAAGCAAGAAATCGACGAAACACATTCCTACGAAGATACCATCAGTCGATTAATTGAAATAACTTCCAAGGCTTAGCAATGGCAAAAAAGTTCATTTATCGTCTTGAAAGCCTACTGAATCTTAAGTCCTTTAAAGTAAAAGAGATAGAAGAAAACATACAAAAGGTATTATATTATAAGGTTCAGACAGAGGAGGAGATTCGTAGAAACGAAGAGTACCTTCGGGAGCTAAATAGTACTGTAAATAACTATCATAAAGCATTGGAAATACAAGCGCTTAATTACCACAAGGATTATATTAAAGAAGAAATCAAAGAGCTTCGCAAAGAGCTTGCTCGAATTGTTGAAATTGAAAATCTTCTAAGAAAAAGGCTTGTCGAGGCAATGAAAGAAGAAAAAGTTCTCCAAAAACTCAAAGAACGACAGTACGAAGAACATATATTTTTGATTAATCACGAGGAAACAAAGCTTTTAGACGAGATTTCGATACAGAAAGAAATCCGAGATAGAAGTAGAGAATAAGATGAATGTAAAACAAGCACTTACAATTTTGGCTATAGTTCTTGTTTCTTTGGTTTCATTGCTTGTGTTGTTGTTTGCTATCTACAAGCTTGCGCCAGGAATTTTTGGTATCAAAGAAAAAGAAAAGCCAGTTGAAGAGAAAATTGAAAAGTCTGAGGAATTTAAAAGCGAACCAAAGGTAGTGCTCTCCAAATTGGAATACGACGAGTGGTTGCAAAAATATTATAATGCATTTACCATTCAAAAAGAAAACCAATTTCTTGTAAATTATAGCAGATATTTAAAAGATTCACTGGCAAAACTGAATTCAAAGCAAATGGAACTGCAAAAGGAATTGCACCAAGCCCAAGATAGCCTTGGCAGGTTGAGCTTGCTACTAAATGAAAAAGATAAGCAAATTTCCCGAATGCTCAATGAAATATCTGAAAAGAATAAAGAAATTCTCGCCTTGCGCAATCTTATGGAAGCACAACAGGCAAGCGGGAAAGCATTAACCGACTCTGCTAAGATGGTTGTTTATACCACCTTTGCTAAAATTTATGAGAATGCTAATGCCCAAGAAGTTGCAAAAATCATAGAACTACTTGATGACAGAGATGCAATCGCGATTCTAAAAGTTATGAACAAAAAGAAAGCTGGCAAGGTAATTGATATGTTAAAACCAGAACGAAGCGCTAAATTGCTCGAGGCTTCGTTCAAATAAATTTTAAGTTCTTTGTTTACTTGAAGATAGGCAGGATGCCACAATGACAGCAGGGATGCAAAAATTATTTTGTTTGAATATTGGACAACTTGGGTGTAGAAAATTTCACCCAGAGTCCAAATTCCTACATCAGTTGAATAATAGCACAAGTTTTCTTGCTTCGCTTGAGGAACTTTTAACGCTTTTACCATTCAATAAATTTTTGCCTAACCAAGTGGTAGAGTCTGCCGCTTATGACAAATCGAATTCGTCCGAACATATTGAAGCAAAATACTCCCCAGTAGCAATAAGCAATCACTTTAACACAAAATCTCTAGCACAAGCAAACTCAATAGGTTTAGAAAATCGAATAGATGACAAAACTTTGAACGTATTGAAAACACAAGAGGAATTGAATTGCTCTGTTAAAATATTCAAAGAGGCAAAAGACAAATCGAAGCAGAGTAATTCTTTTGAAATGGCAAAACATTTCCCAAGTCTTGTTGCTGGAAGAATATCGATTCAGAAGAAGCAAGATAATTCAATTCCTTCGACAGAAGCAAAAGTCCCGGCAAGTTTGGAGGTTTTCGAGCAAGGGGAGATAGAAAAAAACTCGGCAACGACTTCGCCTCTCATCCGTTCAAAAGAAAAACAGCAGAAATTAGAAATTGCAAATCATAAGGATAATATTGAACAAGTTAACAAAGTAAGCCTAATTGGTGGACAGAAGGCGACAAATGGGGAAAAGATAAAGGTAGTTGAGGGGAGCAAAAGAGAGGCGGATACCGAAAGTATAAATGGTAGTAACATATTAAGGAATAATGGAGGAACTGAAAGAGTGGAGAGAGGAGCTATGGATGGGGCTTTAAGAGGGATGAAAGAGTATGAAATGCTGAGGGAGATAGTGACAGGAGTAGAGTATAATGGAGGATGTAAGAAGGAGGAGTTGTCAGCAGATAGAAATAATAAGGCAGGGGAAGTAAGATTAAATAGTATTAATAATGAGCAAATAGATAATAACAGCCTAATTGGTGCACAGAAGGCGACAAAGGGGGAAAAGATAAAGGTAGTTGAGGGGAGCAAAAGAGAGGCGGATACCGAAAACATATCTAGTGGTTGTACATTAAGGGATAATGTAATAATCGACAGAATAGATAAACGAGCCTCGGAGGGATTTCCAAAAGTAACACGAGTGTATGAAATACCTGCAAAGATAGCAGCAATTGTGGAAAGCGCTAAGGAATTCCCAATAAAGGCAGAGATTGTTTTGCATCCCAAATGGCTTGGTACAGTAATTGTTGAAATAAATGTGGTTAAAGACAACGTAGAGATTATGTTTAATTGCGAGAATAAGGAAGCGTTGCATTTATTAGAGAGCAATTTGGTACAACTGCGCGAAAGACTTCAAAATTTAGGCTTCGAGAAGCAGTATTTTTCGTTTCAACAGAATTACGAGGGTGGAGAAAGCTTCGATTATTCAAGGTGGAACAAACAACAGAAGCACGAGGATGAATCCCTTCGAAGGCAATTTTTGCACACCTTTTTGAGAAATAAAGAATTTGATAGTGATTCATTTATAAATGAATGGGGGGAAAATGTTTACAAGCATTGATTCAATATCCAACATTGGGAATGCTCCCACGGTTAATTCAAGTCGGGAAGTGAACCTTGGCAAAGATGACTTTTTGAAATTGCTTTTGATACAATTGAAATCCCAAAATCCTATGAAACCTATTGATAATATGGAATTTGCGTCGCAATTGGCTCAATTCTCCCAACTTGAGCAGCTAACAAATATTAGAAAGTTGCTGGAGAATCAAACAAGCTCACTCGATTCTATGACACAGATACTACAAGGTATTTCGATGTCAAATGTTCTGGGTGAATATGCCTCTGCATATACCAACAAAGTTCATTTCACTGGGGAAAACGAACCAATAATAGGCTACACTTTGGATAGCAATGTTCAAAGTGGAGAAGCAATAATTAAAGATTCGACTGGTCGGGAGGTCCGACGAATTCACTTGACAACAGATATGCTTGCAACTGGCGAGCATACTCTTCGTTGGGATGGAAAAGATAGCAATGGGAATATTCTCCCCGCAGGTGATTACTACGTGCAAGTTGTTGTTTCAAATTTCAATGGTAGCACATTCAACCTTTCTACATTTTGCACCGGCAAAATTGAAGCCATAAGGTTCAAATCCGACGGCACAATGATAGTTATCGATAATATTGAAATTCCGTTGAAAAATTTAATCGCTGTTAAAACTAAAATATAGGTGTGATATGGAAATCGATGGTGTCCGTCTTCCATTTGTTCCGATTAATGGATTGGAGAAGACAAATAAAGTTGGTTTTGGACAAATATCCAAAACACGGAATAGCTTTCTGGAACTTATCGAAGAGGCAGTTTGCAATTTAAAGTTCTCCTCGCATGCAAAAGCAAGGATTACAAGTAGAGAAATTGATTTAACGGTGTCTGAACTTGAAAAATTGCAAAAAGCTGTGGATAGTGTCCGTGAAAAAGGAGGTCGCGAGAGTTTGGTGATTTTCCCAGATAAATCTTTCTTGGTTTCTGTAGCAAACCGCACAGTAATAACAGCATTTGCAAATGATAAACTTCAAGAAAGAGTTATTACAAATATTGATAGTGTGGTTCTCGGGCTTTAATGGAGCCGGACCTCGCCCGAAGCTGGCAGGAAGCTCCGCCCGATGATGAAAATTAGTAATATGTTTAATTAATTCAATTTAGGAGGTCTTATGGCAATTTCAAGGTCTTTATCAATAGGAATCAGCTCTCTTCGCAGTCATCAACGTCGGTTCGAGGTCATTTCCAATAATATCGCAAATATCAACACAACAGGGTATAAAGCTTCGCGGATTAATTTTGTTGAGCAGTTCAATCAAATTTATAATCGAGGAAGAGCGTCAAATGTATCATTTACAAGTGGCTCTGGTGGCTTGAACCCAATTCAATATGGCTCGGGTGTTCGTGTTGGCTCGATTACCCCAGACCTTAGCCAGGGTGTCGTCGAAGCCACA
>JBKBVP010000182.1:0-4019 GCA_046289495.1 Candidatus Kapaibacteriota bacterium
TGATTCTACTGCTGCGATAAAAGTGAAATTTTTTCAGCCAGTTTGTGTAATGATTTAAGAAACTCTGAAGAATTGTTTACCCTTAGAAATTCTTTGACACTGAAAATGTATTTTCTTAGCTCTTTCTCGTATGGAATAATTCCATAATTTGGAATTTGCAAATTAAGAAAATTAAACGTAGCTTGTTTAAATATATTGGAAACATTCATTCCATCCTCCTCATCAATTACATTGTTGACAACAGTTGCTAAATTGTTTATTCCATAGTATTTACTAAGGATTTTAGTCAAACCGTAAGCATCGAGAACTGCAGTTGGTTCATCAGAGAGGAACAATAGATTTAAAGTAGAAATCTTAGTAAAATCTACAATGGATTTACTAAACCCCGAATGATTATCCACAAAAACAATATCAAAATGATTTTCATTTAATAACTCTTTAAATTTCATTTGAAGAGCTTCGCTCAAGTCTATATCAATCTTGTATTTATTTGCACCACCAATTAAAAAAATCTTGTTTGTTATTTTTGAAAGAGCTTTGTTAGTGGGTAAATTGTTGGTTAACACATCAATTAAATTTACATTCAACTCTATCCCATTTAAAATATGTTGAATAGGCGAATGCAAGTCATTATCCCAAATTAAAATAGTTGAGAATTTATCGGATAAAACATAAGAAAGTAAAGATAATATTGTACTTTTACCAATTGCACCCTTTCCACTAATGAAGGAAACAATTACTGGTCTTGAATTTGTGTCCATATCATTCAATGAAATTAATCAAGTATTTTTTTAAAAAATTCGGATTTGCTGGTTCTAATGAATTAGGTATGTCTACTCCGATCGAAAAATACATCAAAGGACAATTCTGTGTAAAATTCAGTAGTGTTTCATATATATGTCCTATTGTGCTAACTTCATCAAATTTTGTCAAGATGAGAAAATTAGGATGTAATTTCCCAAATGAATCAACATTCTCCTTAAAATTTATGCTACTTTGTGTTGTAGAAAGCACAAGGAAGATGGACGTCCGAGGAATAACTTTCAAAACTGCTTCAAGTTCGTTCAAAAACAGCTCATCCCGTGGACTACCTCCACTTGTATCCACTAATATGAAATCATCTCTTCCATGAGCTTCGACTTGAGACATGAGCTCTTCTTCGGTTTGTACATATTCACTATTTAGGTTGGAAATTGCAGAAAGTACTTGCAAATGCTCCCAACCACCAATTTTTTTACAATCATAAGAAATTAAAGTTACCTTTGAATTAAAGAAAAGCTTGTACAAAACACCAAGCTTGACGACATTTATTGTTTTACCTGTGGCAGTAGGTCCTATGAAGACAAATACATTTGGTCTATCTTCATTGAAATTCAATTGAGAATAGCATAATTTTTCCGCAAGTAGTTGGGTAGAAGTATTTCTTAGATCCTCAAAATCTCTAAAATTTTGATGTTTTAAGGTTTGAATAAAGGAGAGGGCAAAGTCTGATGTAAAACCATTTTTTATCATAAGCTTAACCATTTCCGCCAAATCAGAAGGCAAGTTTGATGTAAACGAATAAGTAATTTTATCAGATAAATTTAATAGAAAGTTTTTAATAACATTAAGTTCCTTGAAAATATTAGTTGTAACCTCTAAAAAATCTTTAATTTTATCATCTTGAGTTCGTGTTGTCGTAGGAAAATCTGGTACATCTTTCTCTGTGTCGATAGCTGCAACAAGTTCTACAAGTTCTTCATTATCAGGAGGCATAGGTGGGATTATACGAGTCGAAAGAATTACAGCATCCGCACCTAATTCAGAGAGTATTAATTCCTTTCCTTCTTGAACAGTTTTTGCACGATACTTTTTTATTTTCATAACAAAACCAAATTAGTCCACGTAAAATTAATGAAAATTTTGTGCCAAATGAATTAGTGTAAACAAAATGAATATTGAAAATTTAAAAATTTATTTATTTCATAATTTTGCTTTTTATATTTGAGTAAAAATGCAAGTTGTTTTTGAACAGAAAGTATTTAAAAACTTAAGACGAAAGCCAGAAGAATTTTTAGAAATTGCCAAAGAACTTCGTAGAGATGTAATTAAAAGTTTATACCTTGCCAAATCAGGACACTCCGGGGGTTCTTTAGGTACAGCAGATATTTTTGCAGTCCTTTTCTTTGGTGGCATTTTGCGTTATAATCCAGAAAATCCAAATTGGAATCACAGAGATAGATTTGTTTTAAGCGCTGGCCATATCTGCCCCATTCTTTATGCTACTCTTGCTCGTGCTGGATTCTTCCCGGTTGAAGAGCTTGCCACACTGCGTAAACTTGGCTCAAGATTACAAGGCCACCCGGCACTTGATACTGGTCTACCGGGTATTGAAACTGCAGCTGGCTCCCTCGGTCAAGGCATTTCTATCGCCGTTGGTATGGCTTTAAACGATAAATATTTAGACAAAAACGACAGAAGGATTTTTGCCTTAACCGGTGATGGTGAGCTCCAAGAGGGCTCAACGTGGGAAGCCGCTATGTGTGCCGGTAATTACAAATTGGACAATCTATGTTGGATTGTGGATAACAACGATTGCCAAATTGACGGTCGTGTGAGAAATGTAATGAGCATTTACCCGCTGGAAAAAAAGTTCGAGGCATTTAACTTCGAAACAATTACTATCGATGGACATAATTATAGTCAAATAATTTCTGCTTTCGATAAATTCATGGAAAACCACCGGAAGAAAATTGGTAAACCAACCGTTATAATTGCCCACACTAAGATGGGTTACCCAATTTCATTCATGATAGACAATTATGAATGGCACGGAATTCCACCAAACGAAGAACAAGCTAAACTTGCATTATCGGAGTTGCAATGAAAGCTAAGAAAATTTTTACAGCCTTGTTTTTGATTTTATTTGCTTCTTGCCATAAACGTACAGAGCACTTTGAACATAATTCCAAGAAAGATTCTTATACGTACAAAACAACGGAACATTTTTCATTTAACATTGATACAATTAACCAATCTCAAACGAAAGTTCAACCAGTTCCAATAGAAACCTTGATTAAAGTATTTCCTACGAAAATTTTGGATTTAAAACTTGAAAAGACAAACAAAGGTACAATGAACTACTTAAATACTCAAATCAATATTGCTTCCGCAGAGTATCTCTCGCCGAATAACATAGTCATTATATACATCTACGATTATTTGAATTTTTCAAATCTACCATCTTATCTCAAAACCCTATTTGAACTATCCCAAAGGGATGAGATTATTACAATTAATAAAGGTATTGGTGGATTTTCATCGGGTACCCTATCTAATGTGAATAGCTTCGACTATATCTGGTATTACAGATTTCATATTAAAATTGAAGCGATTGATTTTCCTGAATTTCGCGAAAGTGTAACCAGTATAATAAACAGCTTGAATTTTAATTTACTCGAGAACACTATAAAGGTGGCGCAAAATGAAAAATTTTAAATTGCTTGGTAAAAGGGCTACAAGATTTGGATTTGCCGAAGCATTGGTGGAATTAGGTGAAAAAAATCCTAACATTGTTGTTTTGGGAGCAGATGTTACAGGTTCTGTCTTGACATCGTTCTTTAAAGAAAGATTTCCAGAAAGATTTTTCTCGATTGGAATTGCTGAGCAAAATGCAACAACAATTGCTGTTGGGTTAGCTCTTTCGGGTAAAATACCTTTTTTTGCCACATACAGCGCTTTTTCTGCTTTTCGCAATGCCGACCAGCTTCGAATTTCTGTTTGCTACAACAATGCCAATGTTAAAATTGGTGGTGGTCATTCCGGTATCACAGTCGGTCCAGATGGAGCTACGCATCAATCTTTAGAGGAATTATCACTTCTTCGAACATTACCAAATATGACAGTGGTTGTTCCTTGTGATTATATCGAAACAAAAAAGGCGACAATTGCTGTTACAGAATTTACAGGTCCTGCTTTTGTTCGATTTGGAAGGGCTCCGACACCGCATTTTACAACCGAAGAAACTCCATTTAAAATTG
>JBKBVP010000183.1:0-3978 GCA_046289495.1 Candidatus Kapaibacteriota bacterium
ACCCAAATGATACTATAGTAGGCATCCGCACCGAATGGGGCACTGCGCGGCTTTGTTTCTGGTCCATAGGTTTCGAAGCATTTGCAGGGGATATTCCCCGTGGCTATCAACTTGCTCGTGCAATGAGATGGTTAAAGGGAAATATTGCTCCAGATGGCGCTGCTTACGATATCGACCCAAATATTGTTGACTTTGGCGAAGTCCAACCGGGAACCTCCGACACCATACGAGTAACAATAACCAGCACCGGAAAACTCGACCTTCAAATTGATGAAATAGATTTTTGGGAAAACCCCGACATTGTGTTTGAAATTGTCTCTGGTAAATTGACAAAACCCTTAAAACTTACAAGAGGCCAAACTCACTCATTCACCGTAAAATTTACTCCTAAAGACAAAATTTCTTATAAAGGTTCAATCTCTATTAAAACAAACGCTTTGTTCAATGAATATTATTACCTCGATGTTTGGGGTTATGGTGGAGGAATCGAAGCCATAGGACCCATACTCGAAACTAACCTCCCAGAGAATAAAATCGACTTTGGTAAAGTTAAAAAGCCATCGAGCAAAATACTTCAATTGATTTTGAAAAATGTCGGCGACAAGACGCTTGAAATATCTGAATTTGAAATAGACACAACTTATGAAGATTATCAAAGATTCGACTTTGCACAAGTTTTGCAAGTGCCTATTTATATTGAACCCAACGACTCGGTTATTATTAAAGTTCGTTTCTCCGCGGCAACTCAAGAGGAGCGAATTTACCGCGGGAGGATACGAGTGCAAACCAATGCAAAGAACAACAATCTCTTCTTCATTGAACTTCAAGGCGAGGTTGAAGGTTTGGTATCTGTTGAAAACACATCCGATGATTTCCTGGAGGTAGTAAATGATGCTCTTAGCAAAAACTTATTGATACAATTCAAACCAAGGGCCAACACATATTATTCAAAAATCAACTTCATAAACGAGCTTGGACAAATTGTATTCACAAAGGACTGCAATCTTGAGTTGAATCAAAACACTTTAATCACTGTCCCCTACTCTTCAATTCCCTCCGGGTTCTATTTACTTCAAATACAAACGTTCGACCAAACTTTTGCGAAACCACTGGTGTTAATTAGATAATTTTGTAAACTTCAATGGCCGAAATAAAAGTAGGGGTTTAATACTATAAACCCCTACTTATTTATGATGGGGAAGTTAGTTAGAGTTCTAAGGTTTCGCCATACTCCATAACATAGCATTTCTTTCCGATTGCTTCCACTTTCTTTTTGAACTCATTGGGGTCTGCAGAGATGACTGGAAAAGTATTATAGTGCATAGGTATAGTTAAATCCGGATTAACAAATTCCACGGCTTCGACAGCATCGTCGATTCCCATAGTAAAGTTATCTCCAATTGGAGCAAAGAATACATCGATTTTGTCGAGTTCGCCGATAAGTTTCATATCGAGGAATAGTCCAGTATCGCCAGGGTGATAAATGGTCTTGCCGCCCATTTTAATAACCACACCTGCTGGTTCCCCCATGTAACGACCATCGGGAGAGGATGAGCCGTGATGAGCGATTGTGAACTTCAATCGACCGAAGGGGAAATTGTATCCGCCTCCAATGTGCATATTATGTGCTTTGCAACCATTTTCCGCTGCGTAATTTGCAAGCTCATTAACAGCAATGACCAAAGCATCGTTATTTTTGGCGATAGTAAAAGCATCGCCAAGATGGTCGCCGTGTGCATGTGTCAGAACAATGAAATGTGCTTTGATCTCGTCTGGGCTTTTAATCGGGCAAGTAGGATTACCACTAATAAATGGGTCGATTATTAAAGTAAATGAACCATCGTCAAGCAGAAAGGTTGAATGGCTTAGATATCTCAATTTCAACATTATAATCCCATAAATTGTAAAACATAAGTGCAATTTAATATTTTTGTATCAATTTGCAAAAGTAAAATCAAATGCATAGAAAAATGGTAGAAATTTATACCGATGGTACCTCTATTGGCAATCCTGGAAATGGTGCCTATGCAGTTTTAGTTTTGCTTAATGGGAAAGAAATAATTTTAGCAAAAGGATTTAAAAAAACCACAAACAATCGAATGGAATTGATGGCAGTTGTCGAGGCGTTGAATTTTTTAAAAAATAACGAGCTACAATACGCAATTATTTTTACCGATTCGATGTTAATCTATAAGGCAGTTAATGATGCCTGGATTGAAAAATGGATTTTAAATGGATGGAAAACTTCGAACAAAACATCGGTGCAAAACATCGACCTTTGGGAGAAACTTCACTACTTTCTTAATTTTGTAAGAGCAAAAATTGAATGGGTAGAAAGTCATAAAGGAAATAAGTACAACGAGATGGTTGATAAAATTGCAAAGAAAAAAGCACAAACGGACCCAATTGAAATTGATTTTGAGTACGAAAGAAGAGGGTAACTGTATGTACAAAAGGACTAATACATTGAAAATATCTGTTATTGGTGTTGGTCATTTAGGAGAAATTCACGCAAAACTTCTTAAACGAAATCATTTCGCAAAATTAGAGGGTGTTTACGACATTGATTTTCAAAGAGCAGAAAAAATTGCACTTGAACAATCCTGCAAAGTTTTTCTCAATTTAAACGACTTAATTGAATCCTCTGATGCAGTTATTATCTCCTCGCCGACAACTACTCATTACCAAATTGCAAAAAAATGTATTGAAAATTCACTACACTGCTTTATTGAAAAACCTATAACAGCAACATATCAACAAGCAACGCGACTGATAAAATTAGCAAGCCAAAAAAATGTAATTATTCAAGTCGGTCACGTAGAACGTTTCAATCCAGCCCTTAAAGCAATTATGAAATACAACCCCAAACCCCTATTTATAGAATCTCACAGACTTAGCCAATTTAAAACACGTGCTACTGATGTTTCTGTCATTTCGGATTTAATGATTCACGATATCGACATAGTACTATGGTTGGTTAAAGCTCGAATTAAAAACATTTATGCAAATGGAGTAGCAGTCTTAACAAATACAATCGACATTGCAAATGCAAGATTGGAATTTGACAATGGTGTAGTTGCAAATTTGACTGCCTCGAGAATATCGGCTAAACCAACAAGGAAGATGCGAATATTCCAAAAGGATGCATATTTTTCTTTAGACTTTGCTAAACACACAGTGGAAATCTATCGCATCGTAGAAGGCGACAGAACTGTCCATACCGGCACCCCAGCCGTGATGCTTGGAGATATAGAAAATTCAACCAAAAAGATTTCTATCGTCTACGAATCACCATCTGTGGAAGACGGAAATGCTATTACCGAAGAGCATAATTCATTTTTCAGAGCTATACTACATAGCGAAAAAGTTCCAATTTCCGTATCAGAAGCATCGCAGGCACTGCGAGTTTCCGAGATGATAGAGAAGAAAATAAAAAAATCACTTCAACTTTTTCAATCCCAAAGCAATAGGCTTACTCTTTAAAAATAATTTCCCTGCAACTGTATCTTTGCTTTGCAAAAGATATCCTTCGTAAGAAAGTGTGTCCACTTCGTAAAAGGTAACAACCAACTTGCCGCTAACAAAACTGCCTTTGCAAGTAAGTATTTGGTCGTATGAATTACTAGAAATGTTTACCAGTAAGCTCCCACTACCTTCGACGTTTGAATTTTTCTCTAAGAAGTTGAAAACTAATTCAATTGTGGTATCCTGGGAAACGTAAAATCCTCTCCATCTACCATTAATCTCGGAATTGGAGAAACAACCACAATCTTGAACCTCGCACGAGAGCAGAATGAGTAAACAGCCAGAAAAAAGACAAAAAGCAAAAATGAATTTAAAATACTGGGTCGCTGAATCTGGAAACATTTTCTTTTAATTCAATAACTTGGGTTAATAGATCTTTTGCGTAATTCAAAGGCAATTGAGTAGAGGAGTCGCTTAAAGCTTTCTCCGGATTAGGATGTGTTTCAAAGAACA
>JBKBVP010000184.1:0-3962 GCA_046289495.1 Candidatus Kapaibacteriota bacterium
AATGGGTAAATCTAATCCTTCATTTTCAATTTTCTTCCTGGCTATAGCTATTCTTGTTTCGAATTCTGGCGGTTCAATGAAAGCCAGAACACCCCACTGAAAACGGCTGATGAGACGCTCGTCCAAGTCTTTCAAATCCTTTGGGGCTTTATCGCTGGTTAGCACAATTTGTTTCCCAGATTGGTGAAGATTGTTGAATGTATGAAAGAAATGGTCTTGGATTTTACCTTTATTCTGAAAAAATTGTATATCGTCTAACAATAGGACATCGACGCTACGGTACAATTGAAGAAATTCGTTCATATTGTTGTTTTTTATTGCTTCGATGAAGTTGTTTGCGAAATTTTCGCTTGTTGAGTATAATACTTGTACATTTGGATGGTGTATTAATATATAATTTCCAATTGCTTGTAGTAGATGAGTTTTTCCCAAGCCGGAATTTCCATAAATTATCAAGGGATTGAAACGTGTTTGCAATGGATTTTTAGAGATTGCAACTGCAGATGAGAACGCAAATTCATTACTATCACCGACGACAAAGTTGTCGAAAGTATAATTTGGAACGAGGTTCGGGTTATAATTAAGTTTCTGAATGTGAGAAATTCGCACTTGTTCATCTGTGCGAGTACTACTACTAGGAATTTTGATCTTAGCTAAATCCGGTTGATTTGTATCGAGAACTACTTGATATTTTAATCTTATGTCTTCACCAAATAATTTTTGTATACCAGTGCATATCAGGCTGTAGTAATGCTCGTCCAACCACTCGCAGTAAAATTGTGATGGTACTTCAACAATTAGTTCTGTTTGCTCTAACTTGATTGGCTTTAATGGAACAAACCAAGTTCGATAGATATGTGTGGAAACATTTTTTTTAATGAAACTAAGAAACCTTTTCCATTTTGATGTAAGACCTTCCTTCTTGATTTCAATATTTTGCTCTGCTTCTGTAATAGTGTCTTGCAAAAGGTCTTTTTCCATTATTTACCTTCCTCCAATCTTAAACCGACAGGTTTGAGCATTAAAATTTAAATTCTAAAACAAACGAAAGGCAAATTTGAAAGAATTTCATAAAAAAATCAAATGAAATTTCTATCATTTTTAAAAATAACCCTTGTTTGTTTTTTTATATTGAAAATAAAGAACTTCCAAAGAAAATTTGTTTATACTTTATTAATTTTCTGTAAGTTTTTTTTTAAGCTTCTGAAATTTAAAATAATTAAATTGGCAGAATGGGTTTATATTTATTTTATAAAGGAATATTTTAAATGCAAAAAATTTAATAACTTATCTAAATGGAGGAGTTCCGACATAGAAGAAGTTCAATACTTCACCAATTTTTAATAGATTTTTATTTCTTGTTTTAGAACTTTTCTGATAAGTATTTAGAATCTCGAGCATACCTTGTTGTTGCCAAATAAAGTTTTGTGGCAGATTTTTGAATTTTCGGGTCAAAATGCCGTACGAGCTTAATGCAGGGGTAGACCAAAACCACACGAATAGTTTTATTCTTTGTTCTTCATTTGCAATGGCTAGAGCAAGTGGAAGCAAACAGTTCAATATTAACTCTCTACGCATGTGGTTCCCTTCATTGTGAAAACGAGCTTTCATCATTTGAAACATTCTTTCGGGAATGTTTGTAGCAGTTTGGTTTTGAATTTCAATTAAAAACTTGAGCATTTCGGAATTTTTTAATATTGAGATTAATTCCTCGAAAGAGTCCATCCTATAAATTGGTCTGTGTTTCCTTGTGGAGTATTTTTGAAGAAAGTTTCGCAACGAGTTTTCAAATGCAATAGCTAAAGGTAGATTATCAATTAGGACCTTGGCTTCAGATGTTTTTCGCAATAACCTAAGAAGAGCAAAGCTTTGTATTTCTTCCAGATAGTCGATATATTCATTGGGTTCAAAATCAGATTTTTCAGAGTCGATATTGGGTAATTGTTCTGGGTTTAGTACTAATGTTTCGAAGTTTGCTTCGATATTAGTATCGTTGTAGAACACAATATGTAGACCAACGTTTGAATAAAGAGGATTTGTGCTGTGATTGTGTAATAACCACTCCGAAGCTTTTTTATGGAATTCACAGTCGCAAACAATAACTGAACCATTGAGTAGAATAGCAACTTCTTTGAAGTCAGGACCAAACTCTTTATTTAAGTATCCTGGAGAGAGAAATTGAAGGTGCTTGCCAGTGGTGGTCTTGTGGATTACTGATGGGTCGGACATTAGTTTGTGCACTTGTCTTTGAATTGCAAGTTCTTTGTTTTCCATTTTAGAAAATTTTTAATTTCTCAAAATAGAAAGAAGTTCTTTGCAAGATTTTATCTTGGAAGTTTTCATCCTGCGAGGCAAAAATTATATCTCGTCCAACATTTACCAAGAGGTTTTGATTTCGATTATATTCCAAGATATTTTGAAGGTTTCCGCCTTGGGCTCCAATTCCTGGAACTAAAATAAAATTTTCTTTTGCTATGATTCTAACTTTTTCAAATTCACTTTCGTTTGTGGCTCCAACAACAAGTCCTAGATTTTGTACAGCAAAGCTTGTCAATAATTTATCCAAGATAATTTCATATAAAAATTTTTCTTCAATTTTTAACTTTTGAAAATCCGACGAGCCAGCATTGGAGGTAACTACTAATACAAAATTTAAGCTATTTTTAAAGTCAAAGAATGGCTCGATAGAATCTATTCCAAGATAAGGGTTAAGCGTAGCGCAGTCGAATCTAAAATGTTCGTAGATAGCGCGTGCGTAAGCCTTCGAAGTATTGCCTATATCGGCTCTTTTGCCATCTGCAATTGTGACTATGGATTTTGGTATGATTTCCAATGTTTTTTCCAGGATTTCAATTCCATTAGACCCAAATTGCTCGTAGAAAGCAAAATTCAACTTATAAGCAGAAACAAACTTGCTTGTTAACTCGACTATGATTTTATTGAATTCAAAAATGCCTTCAATGTTTTTGGGGATAGGTTTGGGCAATTTCTCTATTTGCGGGTCCAACCCAATGCACAATCGTGAATTGTTCGTTTGCTGAATCTTTTTTAGTTTTTCGAAAGATGTCATAATTAATAAATTTCAGGAATATATGTAAATTCCTCTATTGGCGGTCGAACGTAGTTATCATCTATCTTCCTTTTGGGTAATTCAATTGGTTTTGGAATTACATCCTCGTAGGGAATCATCGATAATATATGTGCGATGCAATTAAGTCTGGCTTTTCTTTTATCATCGGAGTTTACACAGTACCAAGGCGATATTTTCGTATCGGTGTATTTAAACATTTCATCCTTTGCCTTGGAATAATCTGCCCATTTGTGCCAGCTGGCAATGTCCATTTCAGATAATTTCCATCTTTTCCTTGGGTCGGTGGCACGTTCCCTAAACCTTTTTTCTTGCTCCTCATCACTTATTGAGAACCAGTATTTAAGCAAAATAATACCGCTTCGAATTAGCATTTTCTCGAATTCAGGACATGAACGCAGAAATTCCCAATATTCCTCTTCCGTGCAGAAGCCCATAACTCGCTCGACACCTGCGCGATTGTACCAACTTCGGTCGAATATAACAATCTCTCCGGCAGATGGCAAATGTGCTACGTAGCGTTGGAAATACCATTGGGTTCTTTCTCTATCCGACGGCTTTTCCAAGGCTACAACTCGACAGCCGCGTGGATTGAGTGGTTCGGTAATTCGCTTGATTGTGCCTCCTTTTCCAGCCGCATCTCGTCCTTCAAAGATTATCACTACTTTTAATCCTTTGTGTTTTACCCAGTATTGGAGCTTGACAAGTTCGGTTTGTAGTTTCGCTAATTCACGCTCGTAAAATTTTCTGTGCAACTTACCTTTTTCGTTGTACTTCGGTATTGGTTCAGGTTCTTTTTCCTTGTCTTTATGACCCATCGAACCCTCCAATTAAGTTATAAAACATATTGAATAATGTATACCAAAGTATCTCC
>JBKBVP010000185.1:0-3960 GCA_046289495.1 Candidatus Kapaibacteriota bacterium
CCCTTTTTATGGATTGGTGGTCGCTGGAATCGACAATAATGGAGTCAAGGAAATTTTAAAGGCTATTCACCGCAAGGTAGTAACTTTCGGATTGTCTAGGCTCGCAGATTTTCGTGCTGAAAATATAGTTTTTGCTGGCTCCCAAACCTATTTCGAATGTTATCATCACAATACATCCCTCGGCAGATTCATTCTAAATATACCCGGAGTGCATAATGTGAAAAATACTCTTGCTACAATTGCAGTTGGCACCCAACTCGGCATCGATGTAGAAACTATCAGGCAGACTCTACTTGAATTTTCTGGCGTTCACCGTCGATTTGAAATAAAATTGGACCGAAATGGGATAATGATTGTCGATGACTATGCCCATCATCCCAGCGAAGTAGCCGCAACTCTTCTTGCTGCAAGAACTGGATGGAATAGAAGAATAATTGCAATTTTCCAACCACATACCTTTACTCGCACACTCGCGTTGGCGAAAGAGTTTGGTTCTGCTTTCGACCAAGCAGACATTTTAATTGTAACAGACGTATACCCAGCCCGAGAAGAGCCGATCGAAGGTGTTTCTGGCATGCTTGTTGCAGAAAGCGCAAAAGAATTTGGACACAGGAATGTTCATTATGTTCCAAATCTCGACGAGGTTGTCCCAAAGGTTTTCGAATTGCTACGCGAAGGCGATATGATTATAACACTTGGCGCAGGAAGTATTTGGAAGGTTGCAGAAAAGCTCTGCCAACAAATATCATCCTGAGTTCAAAATCTTTTAATGTTAGATTTGCAAAAAACACACCCACAAGCTACAAACAGGGAAATCAAAAGTTTCATTAAACATTTTAGATAATGAAATCGAACTACAGCAGATTAGGGATATGTGTGAAAGTTTATATATTTTAATAACTTATTTGTTGGTAAAAAATAAAACTTTAATTTTGCTTTTTGTAGAATACATTGACTTGGGAAAATGGTACTTGTAGAATTTGCTATGTTTCCGACCGACAAAGGAGAGAGCGTAAGTAGGTATGTATCGCAAGTGATAGACCATATCGATAAAAGTGGATTAAATTACAAACTTACGCCTATGGGGACTATACTCGAGGGAACTTGGGAGGAGGTTTTTAAAGTAATTGGAGAATGCTTTAAAATCTTGGAAAATCAATCCAATCGTATTTATTCAGTAATAAAGGTCGACTATCGGAAGGGAAGGGAAAGCAGGATGCAATCAAAAGTGGCAAAGGTGCAGGAAATTTTGCAACGAGAAGTTAAAACATAAAAATAAAATTAGTTTTAATACGAGTATAATTTTTTAAAAAGCATTAAATTGCAAAATATTAAGAAACAATAGACGTTGGGATTGAGTTTGTATCATTGTATATAGTTGGTTTTAGTATTATTTAGAGGTTACGAAATGGCAGGAAGAAGTTTAAACAAAGCACAATTGATTGGAAATGTGGGAAAAGACCCAGAGCTAAGGAAGACCCCACAAGGCAATAGCGTTTGTACATTGCGAGTAGCGACGACTGAATTTTATCGAGGGAAGGACGGCGAGCGAAGAGAAATTACCGATTGGCATAGCGTAGTTCTTTGGGATAGGCTTGCCGAGATTGCTGTGCAAAAAATTAAGAAAAGCGACAAAATCTATGTGGAAGGGAAACTTCGAACTCGCTCCTTCGAAAAGGATGGCATCAGAAAGTCTGTTACAGAAATTATTGCGCAGAATATTATTATCTTAAGTCGTAAGAAGCAGTCTGCCCAAGCCTCATCTGACGAAGGCTTTACAATCGACTATCCAAGCGACTACAATCCAGAAAATTCTGAAATCTAATAAAATTTTACGGCTGTCCTGGCATCCCCAGGACAGTCGCTTATTTTTCCGAGGTGCTTATGCCATTTTCAATGAACAAGGTTATAATCATCGGAAGATTGGGGTCGGACCCCGAGTTTAGAACTTTGCCCCAAGGATTAAATATCTGCCGTTTTCGAGTTGCAACAAACGAACGATACAAAGACCGTAGCGGCGAATGGAAGGAAGAAACTGAATGGCACACTGTTGTTGCTTTTGGTCCCCTTGCGGAAACTGCAAATAAACTATTGAAGAAAGGGCACAGAGTATGTGTGGAGGGACGCAATAAGACCCGTTCTTATGAAAAAAATGGCGCAACTCACTACATCACAGAGGTGATCGCTCGCTCTTTGGTATTTCTCGAAGGTAAAGGTGAAAGAGAATATGCCGACTCAGCAGCCTCTTATCAAGAATTTGCAGACCCAACTTCTTTCTACATTAACGATGCTGTGAATACTTCGATCTCCGATATAGAGCAAATACCAGCAGAGGAGGACGACATACCTTTCTGAAAATGGGACCATTTCTTCTTCTGTTCGATATCGATGGTACCATCTTGAAAGTTCAAGATGGTTTATCCAAAAGTATTTTTCAAAGTGTATTTTGCAATTTCTTCCGCCGCAAGCAACTCCCCCTTGATTTCGATTTTGCTGGTCGGACAGATTTAGAAATACTTTTTCTTTTGTCCCTGCGTTATGATGTGGATTTTAGTATGGTCGAAGCAAATCTCGATTCAATTTGGAAAAGCATTTTAAGCGAATTCAAACAAAAATGCACTCGAAAAGAAATTCATCTATGCCCCTTTGTTAAAGAATTTATTGAAAAATTGAGTAATTACAAAAATGTAGCTCTTGGACTACTAACAGGTAATTTCAAAGAATCTGCTTACTATAAACTAAAATTAGTTGAACTGGATGGTTACTTCCCTTTTGGGGCATTTGGGAATGAAAGCATTAATAGGTCTACATTACACAAAATCGCAATTGCAAGAGCAAACGAATATTACTCCAAGCAGATCTTCAACATCGAAAATACTTTTGTCATCGGCGATTCCATCGCCGATATTACCTCTGCAAAGGAGAATGGAATTAAAGTTGTTGCTGTTGCAACTGGTACAAACAATGCAAACCAACTGTACGAACTCGAACCAAATCTTCTTGTCCACGACTTTAATGAATGGGAACGAATACTAAACTTTCTACAAATATGAAAAGAAAAATTGTCGTAGCTATAGATGGTCCTGCAGGTTCTGGTAAAAGTACAACCGCTCGTCTATTAGCAGGGAAGTTAGGGTATATTTATATCGATACGGGCGCTATGTACCGAGCTGTAACTTTGTTTTGGTTAAGGAGGAACTTGCCACTCGAGGAGGAAGTTATCTGTAAACTTTTGCCAAATATCTCCATCAGCTTTGAGAATGATGGGGGCAACCTAAGAATATATCTAAATTCCGAGGATGTAACGCAAGAGATACGTACGCCAAAAGTGACGAACTTTGTCAGCCCAGTGAGTGCAATTAAATGCGTGCGCGAGCATTTGGTTGCACAGCAGAGGAAGTTAGGAGAACACGGTGGCGTCGTTATGGATGGTAGAGACATTGGCACAGCAGTATTTCCCGATGCGGAGTTGAAAATCTACTTGGTGGCAAGCCTCGAAGCCAGAATTCATCGCCGTCTTTTGGAATTAAATCAAAAAGGTATAGAGGTATCCGTAGAAGATGTTCGAAAGCAAATTGTCGAGCGCGACATTATCGACTCGACTCGGCAACACAGCCCACTGCAAAAAGCCAAAGATGCTATTGAAATCGATACAACAAATCTCTCGATCGAGGAGCAAGTGGATATTGCATACAAACTTGCATTGCAAAAAATAAATAATTTATAATCTTTATCGTTTCTAATTTTTTATTTAGTACAAATTAAAGAACTTATGAAAGTAACTATAGATGAACACTCCGGATTTTGTTGGGGTGTTGTTAGGACTATCGAAATTGCAGAGCAGGCAGTTGAAAACAATGATAACAATACCATATACATACTAGGCGAAATAATCCACAATCCCAAGGAAGTCGAAAGACTGGAGAAAAAAGGGCTAAAGACAATTTATCACAAAGACTT
>JBKBVP010000186.1:0-3942 GCA_046289495.1 Candidatus Kapaibacteriota bacterium
TTCTACGGAGCGATTTCTATAGGGGCTCTCTACTCCGGGTTCTGTCAATGTGCCACGAGTGGAACGAATCTCTTCCTGAGACAAATCACATACGTATGCTTTACCCATCTTTATGAGTTGAATAGCGTATTCATACAATTTATCGAAGTAGTCGGAAGCATAGAACAATCTATCACCCCAGTCAAAACCTAACCAGCGAACATCCTCGATTATAGCATTTACATATTCCTCATCCTCTTTTGTAGGATTGGTATCATCGAAACGCAGATTGCAAAGTCCACCGAATTCACCTGCTAAACCAAAATTCAAACAAATGCTTTTAGCATGACCGATATGTAAATATCCGTTAGGTTCGGGAGGAAATCGGGTATGTACACGACCACCCCATTTATTTGTCTTGAGGTCCTCGATAATTATCTGGCGTATAAAATTACGCGAAACTCGCCTCTTCTCCTCTTCTGTCATATTACCAAGTTGCATATGTAAAACGCAAAATTAACAAAGTCGAACCAACAAAGAATTAAATTTCCTAATACTTAGATTTAATAAGATGAAAAATACTCATTATTGTTGATACATATTGCTGATCTTTATTATACTTGAATAATGTTTTGGGAAAGGAACTTGTATCGAAACGATTCCAGCCATTCTGGTGTAAGTAATTAGCAACACTGAAGATTGCATCTTCTAAATCAAATAAGTCAATTTTTTTATCTCCATTTCCATCTATTGCAAACTGTAAATAACTTGTTGGCACAAATTGAGGTATCCCAAATGCACCAGCATATGAACCATATAGCTCCCTCACATCCAAATACTTTCTTTTCTGAATCTCGACCAATGCTTGTAATTGTTGCAGTGCATAGCTTTCCTTTCGTCGAGCCCGTTGAATGATATCATCGTAACTTATGTTATTCGCTCCATCTTTTAGAATATCAACCATGTGCCTCTCTAAGAAAGGTTCGCCAGATGTCATTGCCATACTAAAAAATACACTGAGTAAGTGATGATTTCCAAGAACCTCCCCAAATTTTGTTTCTACCCAAAGAATTATTGCAATTATTTCCTTCTGAACACCAAAAATTTCTTCTGCTTTTGCGAGAGTTATTTGATGTTTTTCTATGAATTGTTCAATTTGATTTATCGACTTTTTGCTTACTCCGCTTGAGAATTGAAGTTCGGGTTTTACTTTAATGCCTAATCTGGTATATTTTTCATTAAAATGAGTTCGATAGAAATTGACAAAACTTAAAACTGTTTCGGTATCAATCCCATATTTAACCAGACTATCGATAACCGCTTTGAAAATTTTCATTTTTATTTCTTTCTTTCTCAAGTTGTTTGAATCAGAAAAATTGTAGGTAATTAACGGAATCATTATTAAACAATAAATAAAAATTTTGTGTTTTGTGTAATGATTTCTAATTTTCAAAAAGTCCTTTATGTTCTCTATAACTATTTTCACGATCGACTTTTTAATAAAGTGGAATTTAATAGATTTTAAGTTTTTTAATTAGCATTTAAAATACTTTTGAAATAATCAATCTTAAATAAGGGAACAATTGCTAATTTTGTTTTTTTGTTTCTCAAAATGAATTTAAAATTTTCATTAGAAGAAGTTTTAGGTTATCTTGATATAACTGCAGTTAATAATCTACCCGAAAACACACCTATCGAGGGTGTTTCTACGGACACAAGAACAATTCAGCCCGGAAACATTTTTGTGGCATTAAAAGGGAACAAATTTGATGGACACGACTTTGTCGAAATCGCAATCGAAAGAGGAGCCCCAATTTGTTTAGTAAATCAAGAATGGTTTCAAGACCATAACAACGATAAACTCCCTTTGATAGTTGTTCCAAACACACTTTATGCACTCGGTGAGTTAGCCAACCTATACCGCTGTAAATTCGACATCCCAGTCATTGCTGTTGCAGGCTCTAATGGCAAAACTACCACAAAAGACTTTATAGCACATATTCTTTCGCAAAAATACAAGGTTCTGAAAACAGAAAGCAATTTAAACAATCAAATTGGCTTACCTTTGACCCTGTTTCGACTTAGCGCAGAGCACCAAATTGCCGTGATTGAAATTGGCACTAACCAGTTTGGAGAAATCAACCGTTTGTGTGAAATAGCCCAACCCAACTTTGGCTTAATTACAAATATCGGCAAGGAACATTTGGAGGCTTTTGTAGACCTCGACGGCGTCGAGATGGAGGAAACTTCGCTATTTGCATATTTGATGAAACATAACGGGATTGCAATAATTAACAACGATGACGAGAGATTAAAAAAATACGGCAAAATAATTGAAAACAAATTCACGTTTGGAAGTGGTTCAGAAAATAATCTTAATTATTCAATCTCGTTTGATGAGGAATTATTTGCATCGGTAGAATTCGAAAGCAATGGTGTAAAATTTCAAGCAAAATTGAACACGAAAGGATACGGTGTGGCAATGGCTTGTATTCCCGCTGTTGCAGTTGGCTTGTTATTCGAGCTTTCAGAAAAAGATATAATTGAAGGTATACAAAGCTTCAAACTACCAGAATATGGGCTTTATGGAAGGATGCAAATTTTAAACTTGGGAAATCTAACGATATTGAATGATACTTACAATGCCAATCCTTCATCTATGCAACTTGCTCTGGAAACAATTAAAAAACTCGGTGCTCATAGGACGAAAATTGCCATTTTAGGGGATATGCTTGAATTGGGAGATGCTTCTTTGAACGAGCATTGTGAACTGCTTCAAAAAGCCGAAGAAATTTGCGACAAAATCTTTATCTTTGGTAACGAAATGAAAAAGGCTTACCAAACGCTGCGTCTGGCAAAAGCAAAATACTTCGAAGACAAAAACGAAATTCCTACTGCATTAAAACAAGCCATCGTTGGGAACGAAATCCTGCTTTTCAAAGCCTCGCGCGCAATGAGATGCGAAAACATTTTAACAGTGTTCATAAACAATTTTTAGGAAGTTAATGCTATACTATTTGGCACTCTGGATAAACAATTTGTTCAATCCCCCGGGTTTTGGAGTATTTCAGTATATTACATTTCGCTCCGCCGCTGCTGCAATTACATCCCTGCTCATCAGCTTTGTAATTGGTCCCAGGGTAATCAAGTACTTAAAAAGTAAACAAATTAATGAACAAAACAAACCCGAACTCATAGAGGTCGGGAATCATTCCAAGAAAAGTGGCACTCCTACAATGGGAGGTATTATAGTGCTGTGCTCTGTTTTGATACCCACATTACTTTGGGGGGATATCAAAAATGCATACGTACTTGTTATTTTTTTCTCGACACTTTGGATGGGTTTTGTAGGCTTCTTGGACGACTATCTCAAAGTTGTAAAGAAAAAACCCAAAGGACTAATTGCAAGGTGGAAACTTCTTGGCCAAATAACTTTAGGTATTGCTGTTGGTAGCGTGATATTTTTTGCACCGCAAGTGTTTTCGGACAACTTTGAAAAGTTCAAGACTTTGACAACTGTCCCTTTTGCTAAAAATTTCAATTTTGATTTTTCCTACTTTTACATTCCCATTGTTATATTCATAATTACTGCTACATCTAATGCAGTCAATCTTACCGATGGCTTAGATGGTCTTGCGATTGGAACTGTTGGAATAGCCTTCTTGGCTTTGTCCATAATTACTTATGTCACGGGCAATGTTATTTATTCGGACTACTTAAACATTATATATCTAAGCGGATCTGGCGAGCTTACCATCTTTTGTGCTTCGTTAATTGGTGCTTCTTTGGGTTTTCTTTGGTTCAATTCCTATCCGGCTCAAATTTTTATGGGCGACACTGGTTCGCTTGCATTGGGCACTGCACTGGGCGTTCTTACAATTTTAATCAAAAAAGAATTGCTCCTACCGATTGTTGGTGGCATTTTTTTCGCAGAGACTCTGTCCGTTATCTTACAAGTCCTTC
>JBKBVP010000187.1:0-3937 GCA_046289495.1 Candidatus Kapaibacteriota bacterium
ATAAGTTCATTTATTAAGAAACCCACCCTATCGTCGATGGAAATGTTATCAAGAGGGTAGTATATTAATGGATGAAAAGATACGATTAAATCAACTTGCAATACTTTTGCTTCATCAACAACCTCTGGTGTAATTTCATAGGCAAGAAGTATTTTATGTATACTATTGCTTCTTTTAGTTGTTTTTATTTGAATTCCAATTTTATCATCTTCTAAAGCAACCTCGAGAGGTAGTAATTTCGCTACTCTTTCTACAAATTCTTCAATTCCCATCTAAAAATAAATACCATCAAATGTAGGCTACAAAATTACTAAACTTTTGACTTACTTACAATTTTTGTTAGTAATTTCGTTTTAGTTTATGTAAATTAGATTTAATTGTTATGAGAGAAAAAAATAAAATCTTTATAACATTATTAATCTTAACTTTTCTTAACACAAGTTTAGAATGGTCCTTTGCTAATGAAACTATAACTGAGAACAATTATCCAATGCAATTTGATACAAATATTGTCTTCAAAAGCCCTCGACCACTTATAAATCAAGATTTTAATAAACCAAACCAAAAGAAGTTTTGGGGATTTAATTTAATTCTTTCAAACAATGGTTTTGGAATAGGTGCATTTTATGAACTAAGTATCCAAAATAATACCTCACTTTTTGCAAATATGTATATCTCTGGTGCAAGAAATACAGACGAAATTGAATATTATAATCCTTGGACTGGTGAATTGTTTATCCCTGGAAAAGTAAACCGTTTGTACATGCTTCCTATATCTTTTGGACTTTCTCAATCCTTCTTCACAGACATTTTAGGAACAAATTTTACACCTTACTTAAACATTGGCGCTGGACCAACGATAATTTTCTCTACACCCTATGAAAAAGAGTTTTTCACTTCCTTGGGCTATTCACGATTTTATATCCGCTTTGGAACTTTCATTGGAACTGGGGTAAATATTCCCGTAACAAATAAGTCCTATATTGGTATTTCTGCTCGGCAATACTGGATTCCATTTGGAGGTGATGGTTTGGAAAGCATTAAAGGTAAACCTATCAAAGATTTTGGGGGTTTCTTTCTTGGGTTGAATTTCGGAATTGAAATTTAAACTTTAAATTCAAAACTGAATCGCAGAGGGGCTAACCTAAAATACACTTATTAACTTTGAATTAACATTTCGTAGATTTTGTCGTGCAGTGTCTTAGTTATCCTTTCAATTTCTGCTTTACCACCAGTAGTAGACAACTTCAAGGGCTCTCCAATAGTGACTTTCACTTGACCAGTCCGTATTAATAATCCACCTCGTGGCAACAGCTTATTTGTGCCAGAAATAGCTACCGGGACAATTGGCTTACCGCTACGCACAGCAAGATACAAAGCCCCTTTCTTAAACTCCCTTAAACTTCCATCTAAAGACCGAGTGCCTTCGGGGAAAATTAACACAGAGACGTCCTGTTGGATAAGTTCCAATGCTTTGTTCAAACTACCACGAGCCGATGCTATTTCTTCTCGCTCAATTGCAATAAAATCGGACTTTTTCAAGAACCATCCAAAAAAAGGAATTTTTTCGAGTTCCCTTTTGTACATTATTCTTAAATTATTTGGTATTGCCACAAATAAAGCTGGTATATCCAAGTAACTTGAATGATTAGCAACAAAAACGTAGGATGCTTTAGGCTCGAGGCGTTCCACCCCAACAGAAACTACTTTAATTCCGGCAAAGAACAAAAGTCTTTTAGCCCAAGAGCGATAGTGATTGAGTTTAAAATAAAATTTAGGGAAGAAAATCATTCCCAAAAGACCACCAGATGAATCCAAAATTGTTATTAAAATCACAAAAAGCAATCGGAGAGGATATGTAAGTAAATCAAAGAAAGCCTTCAACTTTTGTGTTTGCAAGTAGTTTTACAAATTTCAATGATAAAGGGATTAACAATTCGGTAAAATCTTTGCAAACCAGCGGGTCGACACTCGACAAATCCAGCTTTTTGCATAATTTTAAGTTGTTTCGAAACATTTGCTTGCATAAGACCAGTTGCATTTATTATATCTGTAACACATCTTTCTCCTTCTGCTAAACATCTTAGGATTTTCAATCTCGATACCTCGGAAAGAATCTTGAAAACAGAGGATAATACTTTTAAATCCTCATCATTGAACATTACTTTTGCCTCCATTGTAATATTATTTTGGATATTCAATAATTAACGAAATTAAAAATTTACTTATTTAAAATCTTAAATTCAACCCTTCTATTAAATTGACGTCCCTCTTCTGTTTCATTAGAATCAACAGGGAATTTTTCTCCATAACCTTTCACAATCATACGATTTGTAGCAATACCCTTTGATATTAAATAATCCGCAACCGCACGAGCACGCATCAAAGACAAATTTAAATTGTATGCTGGCGAGCCAATGTTATCTGTATGGCCAGAGATTTCGACAATCAACTGTGGGTTTTCCTTCATTAAATCTACTAATCTACTCAGTTCAGCAAAAGACTCAGGTCGAAGTCGATAGTCATTGTATTCGAAAAATATGTTATTTAAACGAATACTTTCGCCTACCTCAATAGGCACCAAGTATAAATTTCTGTGTATTTCCTGGTATCGAATGTCCAAACGAATATCAATGTTTTCATTAATAGACATAAAATTATCAGCCTGTGCAAGAAAGCCATATTGGGTCCCTCCAGGTAACACAATCTTATATTCCCCTGTAATTGGATTTGATTCTGTGAAACCAACAATTTTACCTTCTGGCAAGGTCTCATATTGAATACGAGCCTTGAGTGGCTGGTTTGTTTTTTTATTTAATACCTTTCCAGAGATGACTACAACTGGTTTCGGGCGTAGTTGCTTAGGTAGGCGAACTCGAAAGATATCTTCTTTCCCAAAAGAGTTCGAACTCGACACAAAATATGCAAATTCACCAGAGGCCGGTATAGTAAAATATGCATCCCAATTAGAGGAATTTACTACTTTACCCAAATTCACGGGTTTCGACCATTTTTTCCAACTGTCGTCCTGGCGTCGAGACATAAAAATATCCAAATTACCATACCCGGGATACCCAGCAGATGCAAAGAACAAGGTTTCATCGTCATAGGCGAGAAATGGAGAAGTTTCATCATCGGCAGTATTAATATCAGAGCCAAGATTTATTGGCTTGGAAAATTTTCCATTATCCATCAAAAAACTCACGTAAAGGTCCAATCCACCATAGGAGTCGCTTCCCTCGATAGATAAAATCATCACTCTTCCATTAAGAGCCAAGAGATAGGCTCCTTTTTCATTGAAATTTTCGAAGTTGTCAATTACAATTTCCTTTGGGAAGTCCCAATCATAGCCATTGAAGCGAGCAAAGGAGACACCCTTTCGCATCGTACCATCAGGATTGTAAACATTTCCTAAAATAAGAGACAAACCATCCGATGTAGTTCCAAAGGCAAAATTGTGATAATCATTATTAATAGGTTTAGGTAATATTGTTGCAGGCAAATAGTTACCTGAGGAATCGATGTCCGAGAACCAAATATCTTGTTTCTTAAAAGTTCCAAAATTTGCTGGGTGCCCTTCCCTTGTAAAGTAAATTCTTTTGCCATCAGGTGTGATAACTGGAGCAAGTTCTGGATATTCCGAATTGACATTTAACCCTAAATTTTTTGGTGCAGGCAATTCCTCAGGTGCTGAAAAAAATTCATTGATTTTCACTTGATAGTCCTTTTCGTCCTGGGTAGATATACCTACTGCATCAACTTGGAGAAAATCTGATAAATTAATGGTTTTGAAATATATTAATATAGATTTTACTTTAAAATTCGTTGTCTCGATAAGTTTTTTGAAAAGATAGCCTTTTGATAAACTAACTTCGAAGACCACTTTTTGATAGACTAAGTATTTCCTTCCAATTTCATCTAATAAATATATTTTATC
>JBKBVP010000188.1:0-3917 GCA_046289495.1 Candidatus Kapaibacteriota bacterium
CCGATGGGAGCTCTATTAATTTTAGTGATATCTTCGGTACTGTCAATGAAGATTCGTGTTCTGCAACTTATTTTGCTCCAAATGGAGATTTCTACATTGCTGGTCTTACAAATTCGAAAAGTTTGACGCTGGTAAATCCAATAGCCGAAACTTCATCTCAAGCTCCAATTAGCATTATGCTTATGAAATATTCAAATGTAGATCTGAGATTCGATTATCCAGTTGGAAAAGAAAAAATTTGTCCAAACTCAAATCTTAGTATAAAATGGAATTCAGAAACTTTTACAAATAAAGATACTTTTGATATTGAGATTAAAACAGGTTCAAATGATGCTTGGACACCATTAGCTCAGAAAGTTGTTGGGTTTAGTTACAATTGGAATATACCACCGACTTTCTTTGCCGATAGTGCTTGGCTAAGGATTTCTCATCTCCGCGGAATTGTCGCTAAAACTCCTTACCCATTCACCATATACGAACTTCCTACAATAGTAGAATCCAAAAGCATACCAACAAATACAACCGTTTGCGAGGGCGACTCTGTTATTTTGATTATGAAGGGTAAAGGCTCTAATATCAAATACCAATGGCTATTCAATGGTTCACCTATTCCTGGCTCTACCGATACAATTCTAATTATTAAGAATATCAATGCTACTACAAAAGGTCAATACAAAGGCATAATTTCCGGTCCTTGCCCAGAAACCGTCGAAACCCCGACTTTCAATGTTGATTTCCTACCCTCGACTAAAATTCTGGAACAAACAAAAGACACAATTGTTAAAGCATCCGAAAAACTTGTCCTTTTTGTATACGCTACTGGCAACAATCTTTCATATCAATGGTACAAAGACGACGAGAGATTGATTGGTGCCAACGGAAGTACCTTCGAAATTCTTAATGTTTCAAAAGCGGACGAAGGTATTTTCAAATGCAAAGTCGCTGGCACTTGCGGCGAACTTTTCTCTCAGTTAATAAAAGTAGAGGTCGACACATCGGTGGTACCCTCGAAAGTTGATGAAAATCTGCCAATAAGCTCTTATCTACTCCAAGATAATATTTTGATTATCAACTTTTATCAAAAGAACGAATTTCCATCATTTATCAATATCTACAATACCCTTGGGCAATTAGTTAATCCTAATCTTGTACGGATGGAATACTCAAACGCAGGAATATCATTGAATTTAGAAAATCTTCAATCTGGCGTTTACTTTGTTGAGTTCGCTGCGAACCAAAAAATGTACCGCCTGCAGGTACCAGTTCTTAAATAGAACTCTGCTCAAAAATATGGAACATTTTAAAAAATAAGTGAGAATATTGTTTCACAATTATTGAAACTAACGTAAATTATTATTGCAGGAAATAGCAAAAAATTTCAAAATGAA
Source organism: Candidatus Kapaibacteriota bacterium (assembly GCA_046289495.1). GTDB lineage: Bacteria > Bacteroidota > Ignavibacteria > Kapaibacteriales > UBA2268 > Naka2016. The sequence continues at coordinate 1,389 of JBKBVP010000188.1, forward strand.
AATTCGCATTTGCAAATCTTAGACAAGTTTAAACTTTGCAGATGCTTGATTTGTTTTAATTTAATCCATCTATAACGCCTGCATAATAAATAATGACTTCAAAGCTAAAGGAACCACAAAAATATTTTAAAAAATCTTTTAAAAAAGGATAATCAAATTATTTTTTTATTAAATTACTCTTGTTTATCTAGGTGTATTATGAAAACTTTCTTTTTATACTTATCAATTTTTACTAGCGCAACCTTTTGTGCTTTCTCCACTGTAAGTAAAATTCCAACAAGTTCAATGTAAAGCGATTTCCTTCGTGCATACAAATTTGCTCTCCAATCCTCATACATCGACTACCGATTTACAAACTCCAACACGGACAGTGTGCTTTTCCCAAATTACGGGGAGTTCTCTATCTATTGGATTGCCGAGGGTGAAAACGCTGGTGCATTTGTCTATCCTGATAGAATTACAAAAGATTTTGCCTCTGTTTCCAAGGTAGAGTTGCCAAATTACATTTGGAATAATCGTAAACATTACTCTTTGCAATTCAAGCACAATTCGCAAATAGTTTGTATTTTCCAAAGCGAGATTCAAAATAACAACACAACAGTTTCTTGGGCTTCAGTGTATTTCAAAAACTTGTTTGATTTGAATTTTTATGACAATATGTACTACATATTAAACGAAAAAATATTGAAAGTCTCGGTATCTCTACATCTACACGATTGTTGATTATCCCTTCGTTTCGGAAGTATTGCGAGGATGATAAATACTTTATCGACAGAATTTTTGCAAAATATCCAAACATTAAAAAGCGCTTTGACGATTTTCTTGCTCGTGGGGGTGTTATTTATGCCGAAGGGAATGCTGCTTATTTCATAGAAAAGTTGGGTTATTTAGAAAATGGTGCAGTTGATTTCAAAAATTCTTTCTCAGTTATCAATGAAAATAATTTGTGCACGATTGAATTTACTAACTCCGATCATCCAATTACTTTTACAAAATATGCCATCGGAGACAAACTGTATTTTTCGACACTTCCACGAATAACAGTCAACAATGCAGAGATTATAGCTAAATTGCAAGAAAACCAAAACCCCGTTGTTTTCGAAATTAACGGCAATAATGCCAAAGGAGGAAGAATAATTATTAACACTGGCTTGCCAACGATCGGTGGTATGAATGAACTTAGTAAGGCCAGCCGCCAATTGCAATGGACTTTGAATGCCATTTTCTCTGCCTTTTGCTCATCAATCGATGTTACTCGCTTCATTTATAATGACCTTCGCGCAGAAATTATAGCTGGCAAAAATGCTTTTTCCTACGACAGAGTCGATACTTTCGAAGTGCGAATCAAGATCAGAAATCTCTCCAATCGGCTCATAGACAACATTAAAATAATTGAAAAAGTTAGAAATTACTTCGAAATCATATCAGTAAGTGGAAAAAATATTTCTTTCATAAAATCTAATAGGGATATAATTTTCGATAACTTGACCTTGAAACCTTTTGAGGAGAAAGAAATTACAATTTATGTAGCTACACCAGAGCCCACAAATCCTATACACGGAGATGTTTCGAAATATATTTCTTGGTCGAATTACCTATATGTTTCGTTTTGCGAGATTATAGCAAAGACAACAAGATGGACTGAATACTTCAATAAATATCGAAATTACGCAGAAATGCTTTTTTCGGCTCCCTTAGTAGCAGATACAGATTTGAACTGGAAGAATATCCTATACTTAGACTTTCAACCATTCAAGGTTTTTACAATAATCGAAAATAAAGAACGCACCGCAGCCATACAAACAAAATATGTATAATACATACCCAAAGATGTTCCTTTCTATTGGTCTGATAATTCCCTTAATATTCCGATTTTGAAGACACCGGGAGGCAAGTTTGTAGACGTTCTCCGAGGTAGCAACGATAAGAACAACCCAGAATACGACATGGATAGCGATGGCTATCCCGATGTTTGGTTAGACACATCCTCCATTTATCCAAAAGGCTACACACTCGAGGAAACCGAAGTTTATTGGCTCAACCCTTGGAATTCACTTCGTGGCGCAAAATCCTATGCCTACGAAGACATCGACCACGATGGCAAACGTCCAATTGATACCAATGGTGACGGAATTGTTGATATTGAAGAACCCGGGGACAAAATACGGGTTTGGAAAGTCATTTGGGATATTGAAAAGGTTGCTGGTTATGAATATTTCGACCCTTATAGCTATTACGAGATTTGGCTCGATCCACCAGACTTAGTCAAACTTGCAGCCGGTGTTGCAAAAGTACATGGTCTACTCGACGAAGATGTCCCCGGAATGTACTATCCTTATGCTAAAGAATTATCAAATGCAGACACAAACGATAAAAAATGGCAATACTGGATGAATTCCGACAAAAATGGTCTACCAATCTGGAAGCAATTTATCTACCAAAGAATTGGAAATTACGAAGGTTATACTTTCATAGACACACTTCGAGAAAATTACAAATTAAAACCAACAGACCATTGTATTGGAACTG
>JBKBVP010000189.1:0-3874 GCA_046289495.1 Candidatus Kapaibacteriota bacterium
ACCAGTTTTATAAAAGTATAATAATGATGATATCATTACAGACATTGCCAAGAAAGCAAGAAGGCGGAGTATAAAACCCAGAGAGAATAAACTTTCTGTACCCAAGTCAAAAGAGGCAAATTGAGAATTTACAATTGAAAAAGCTGTAGCATTTGTTAGCACAACAACAACGAGAATGAAAATTAGTGCAGTTATGTTAATAGCGAATAAACCCCATTTGAATTTATTCAAATTATTGGATGTTTTAAATATTGAAATAGATAACTTTAGAAGCAAAACAGACAACACAAAAAAAATCGTCGAAATTAAGAGAGAACGAAAAAAACCACTCGGTGCTTTTAGAATAAACTGAAGTAACGAATAATAAACAGAGAGTAATGGAACAAAGCCCAGCCCGAAAAGCGAGAGATATCCTTTGGCGACGGATTTCAAATACTCAAAACTTGATGATAGATAATTACTATCGTGCTTTTTAAAAGCAAGATAGTACAGGACAGTGGAATAAAGGATCGAACCGAAAAGAGCAGCATTGTATAAATTAAAAATAGAGGATGAAAGAAAGTAAAAAATTTCAATCAATTTTAATGTTTGATCGGAACGTGGAATAACAAGTGCTTCTAAAATATTCATCCGTGCTCTCCTAAATATATATAAATTTTTGGATAAAGAGAATTAATGTCACCAAAAACACATAAACATTAAGACTTACAAAGGCGTTTTTATAGAAAATTTCGGGCTGCAGAAATTTTACCATTTTGTGAGTACGTGTCAGAAGCAAAATACCAAGTAGGATGAAAGCAAGTAGAGAAAAATAATTATGATCTTTAAGCAGGGCAACTATCACAAAAGCTAACAAAACAAGTATAGAGATTAAAATAAAAGAAATTCTAGCAATTTGCAAAGTGGAGAATAAATTTGTTAACACCGGAAAACCCGCTTTGGTATAGTCCTTTTCGTACACTAAAAGAAGAAGGAAAAAATGTGGAATTTGCCAAACGAAGAAGAAAACAGCAAGCGAAATGCTTAGGGGCTGGAGGAGTTCCTCTCCACCAAATGACCAACCAATAAGGGGAGGAATAGCGCCTATTAGAGCACCAGGGATAGAGGCGAAAGCGGTTAAACGCTTCAGAGGTGTATAAACAAAGTTATAAAGCGTCGTAGCTAAAAGACCTAAATAGAACGGTATTTTGCTTGAGCTTGAGAAAAATAAAATTGATAATCCGATAATTAACAAGCTTGATGCAATTATGAATCCTTGTCTTGGCGATATGATTTCTTGTGGTATTGGCCTTTGAAATGTCCTTTGCATAAGTTTATCATATTTCCATTCTTGGACTTGGTTCAAAGCACAGGACCCCGAGGCGAGAAAGAACACACCAGCACAAACAAAAAGGAAGTCAATACCAAAAGAATTACTTGATAGAATATATCCTAATTCTGCCGTTAATGTGGATGCAAATGAGATTCGAAACTTAACAAGCACCAAGATGTCTTTAAAATGGAATTTCATTGTTTAGACTTAACGAAATTTGTATACAACAAGTCGACAATATAAGACAATTCTTCATCTTTTAGTATGTTGGTTGAATTAGGCATTCTAACTTTTTCATAACCACGAACAATATGCAAATCTGGGTAGAGTATCGCTTCTTTTATGTAGTTCTTATCAATATTTATGGAAGTGTCTTTTCCATTGATATTAACATTTGCAATTCCTCGACCCAAAGAAGAGAAGGATGGTCCAATACTTTTCCGCTCGTCGAGACTGTGGCATTGGACACACCCTTTTGCAAATAAAATAGCATAGCTTCCGGTTAAGTAATCTTTGTAACCACCAGTGTGCGAAGCGACATATTTTCGTAAGTAATCTTCATCGACGTCACCATTCAACCATTGAGAGAATTCATTTTCAGGTACTACATAAGCCTTCGAGTACATCAAAGAGTGATTCAATCCACAGTATTCCGCGCAAGCAATGTCGAAAGAGCCTAATTCTTTAGGTTCAACCACCATATAATTTTCCCTACCCGGGACAGCATCTTCTTTTATTCTAAACGCAGGAATGTAAAATGAATGATTAACATCCACAGAAGTTATCAAAAATTTGATTGGGCGACCCAATGGAATAAACAAAGTGTCGGTTGTTTTACCATTTTCGTAGGTAAATTTCCAAGCCCACATTTTTGCTTCAACTTTTATTGTTATCGCATTTGCTGGTACTTTTCTTCCTATTTTAAATACATCGTAACTATAGAAAAACATGGTTAAAACAAGTGCAACCGGAATCAAAATCCATACGACCTCTAAAACTTTATTCCCTTCAATTTGTTTTGCGATTGGATGTTTTTTCCTTCGATATTTGACAACAAAGTAAATCATTGCAACAGTTATGATAAAAAGAAGAGCAACGGAGATAGCTACAATATAAAGCATTACATTATCAACCGACTTGGCATATTCTGATGCAGCTTGCCACATATTTCCTCCTATCGAAAGAAAATATCAGTTGAAGTTAATATGAAAATAGAAGCAAGGGTCACCAATGCAACAATTAAGAAAAACCTAAATATCGCCTCGTCGAATTTTATATGCATGAAATAACTTACCACCAGAACAGACTTTACGAACGCAATCAACAATGCAATGAAAAGCGCTATACGTCCGTAGTCGACTCCAGAGATGGTCACTGTTAACAAAGTAAGTGAAATTAAGCTAAGCCAAACAAGAACGTAAGTTCCGTATGTAATAAAATGTGACTTTTGTCCTTGCTCCATAGAAAGCCCTCAATGAATAAGATAAAATAATGGAAATAAAAAAATCCAGATTAAGTCTACAAGGTGCCAGTATAGACCTGAATTTTCTAATTTAATATAATCACTTTCATTGATCCGATTTCTTAATAAGAAGAATAACATAAACGAAAGAATAACCACACCAATGATAACATGGAGAGCGTGTAACCCAGTCATGGAATAATACATACCGAAGTAAATAATCTCTCCATTTGGTTTTGAGAGCAATTCGGGTGAATTAGGTGCGATTCCGTGGTGAAACTTTTCAGACCATTCAAAATACTTTATAACCATAAAAACAAGGGCGAACAGAATTGTTGAAATTAAAAAAATGATGGACAAAGTATTTTTTCCTCTTTGGATTGCTGCAATTGACAATGCCATCGTAAGACTACTTGTAAGAAGCACGATTGTGTTAATAGTACCCATTACCAAATTAAGTTCTTGACCTGCGATTACAAAATCCTTACTATATTGCAACCGATAAGCCATATAGAGCAAAAATAAGCCACCAAACAAAAGTAATTCAGTAAAAAGGAAAAGCCACATTCCAATCTTAGCACCAACAGCATCTTTGTGATGATGGGTCTCGATTTCCTGATTTACTGCAACATCATTAGTTTGGTTCGCAGAGATAGCCCCCGTCAATTCAACTTTTTCCATTATTTTCACCATTTATGATTGAAAAGTCGTACGGTCCGTGTTCGACAACGGGTATTTTTTCGAAGTTTTCTACAGGAGGTGGCGAAGGCAGAGTCCATTCTAAAGTAATTCCGCCCCAAGGATTTGATTCTGCTGGTTTACCCTTTAAAAGAGCGTGTATCAAATTTCCAAACATCAATGCAAGACCAGCGACTAAAATCCAAGAACCTACGGTTGAAATAATGTGTAGTGTTTGGTACTCTGGCAAGTAACTCCAATACCTACGAGGCATACCCAAGTAACCAAGTATAAACATTGTAAAATAAAGCATATTAAATCCGATGAAGATCAATGGGGTGGACCATATTGCGACCTTTTCATTATACATTTTCCCAAACATTTTGGGGAACCAATAGTGCAGCCCAGCAAAAAGGATTATT
>JBKBVP010000190.1:0-3871 GCA_046289495.1 Candidatus Kapaibacteriota bacterium
CGCCGTGGCGTATGGATACGGAACAAGTATTGCAGGCTTGCCCAAAGCTGTAATCTCTGCCAATGTGGATGCTCCAGCACGGCTAATCACTAAATCCGAAGAAGCATAAGCACTCGGCATATCATCGATAAATTCAAAAATTTTAATGCTACCATCTTCTGGAAGCTCATTATGAAAGTTTTTTCCAACTTGCCAAATTATTTGATATCCCCTATCGAGCAAAAATGAATAGTTCTCCCAAATTACTTGATTTAGAGTTGCTGCACCCAGGCTACCACCAAAGATAAGCAAAGTTGGTTTATCGGGCTGCAAGTCAAATTTCTTGCAAGCCTCTTCCTTTGTTGGTGCAGTTAGAAGCTCTTTTCGCACGGGGGTACCTACAAGCCTGTATTTTTCCACGACAGCGGGCGGTAGATACTTAATACTTTCTTCAAATGTTCCGAAGAAGAGCGATGATTTTCTCGCCAAAAGCATATTTGCTCTTCCGGGTACAAGGTTGCTTTCCAAGAGAAAAAAAGGTTTTCCCTCGGAATGTAATGCTACACCTGCTGGATAGGTAATATAAGCTCCTGTCCCAATTCCGAAATCTATCCTTTCTTGTCGAATTAATTTTCTCAAAATATTTATAGATTTGACAGTTTTGAACAAAAATTTAATGAAATTAAAACCGAACCCAGAAAATCCCACCATCGGGATTGGGACAAAGCACCAACCTTGTTCCTTGGATACCTTCGCTTCAATTTTTTCGGGATTTCCAACAGCCCATACCTCCAACTCATCTCTTGCACCGAGCAAACTTCGAAGTTCCTCAATCACTGCTAGCGCTGGAAACAAATGACCACCGGTGCCACCAGCAGAAACCAAAACTTTCATTTTCTCCACTCAAATCATTAACAATGTTTACTTAACATTTAACAACCTAATCTGCAAGAGCGAAAGAACAAGCAAAATAAAGAACACCACGAAAGCAATAGCAGAGGCATATCCCATAGAATCGATTTTCACAAATGCATTTTCATAAATTGTGTAGACCAAAGTAGTTGTAGAGTTCAGCGGTCCTCCCTTTGTCATAACATATATTTCAACAAATATTTGAAACGATTTGATTGAATTTAAAACAATAACGAAAAGAAACATAGGGCGAATAGAAGGGAAGGTGATCTTCCAAAATTTCTGCCAAGAATTTGCAGAGTACAACTTTGCAACCTCGTAATACTCGTTTGGTACTGATTGCATCGCAGCCAGGAATAAAATCATATAGTAACCAACACTAATCCAAATATCCATAATCATAATTGCTGGTAAGGCAGTAGCCTCGTTCTGCAACCAACCTAAATTTGGATAGGGCAATTTTAAAAGTTTAAGTAAATTATTTATGTAGCCATCGCTTGAGTATAAGTTGGTGAATATGATTGAAATGACAACAATTGAAGTTATTGATGGAACAAAATAAATAGATTGAAAGAAGTTGCGGAGCTTTGGATTTATAAAGTTTAGTATATTAGCCAAAAACAAAGCAGTAGCAGTAGTTATTGGTACTGTTATAAATGCAAATACTGCTGTATTTTTCAAAGCGATAAAGAAAATTGGATCGGAAAGAATACGCCTGTAATTTTCAAAGCCGATGAATCTTGTTTTGGATGTCAAAGTTTGATAATCGCACAATGAAAGGTAGAAAGCATAAATCAAAGGATAGAGCCAAAAAATCGTAAAAACTATTATCCAAGGGGATAGGAGAAGTAGATTATTGTAGAATTCTTTCTTTTTCCAGTTCATCTAAGAAATTCCTAAGTGAGGTGTAAAAAGACTCCAAAGGCAAACCAACGATGTTGTAATAGCAACCATTTATAGACTTAACAAAGACAGCGCCGAAATCATCTTGGATGCCGTAAGCTCCAGCTTTGTCCAAAGGGGAAGCAGATTTTACATAAGCTTCGATTTCATCTTCGTGAAGTTTTCGAAAAGTCACTTCAGTTCTTCGAAAGCAAGTTTTGTATTTAAGAGAGGGATAGTGCAGAATAACAATTCCAGTAAAGACAATGTGTGTGCGATTGCTAAGTTTCTTCAACATAACAGTTGCTTCGTAGTCATCGATTGGTTTTGAAAGAATATTTCCGTCGAGGACAACGATGGTATCGGCAGCCAATATTATCGACTCGTAATTTATCTTCCGAGCTACACTTGTTGCTTTCTCTTTTGCAATACAAACAACCTTCAAGGAGTAATCATAGACATCGTTGCACAGGATGTCTTCGTTTACATCTGGGTGTACGACTTGGAAATCGAATCCAAGCATTTCCAACAATTTTTTTCTTCGTGGCGAACTACTTGCTAATATCAAAGGACACTTCAACTTGACAAGGTCGACAATTTTTACCATTTTAAAGTTCCTCGATGGTAAACTCTGCGTTGGTGTAGATACAAATTTGAGATGCAATTTTCAAGGAGACTTCGACAATGTCGCGAGGCTCGAGCTTCGAGTGCTCCACGAGCGCTCGGGCTGCTGCCAAAGCATAAGGTCCACCAGAGCCTATTGCTGCGAGATTGTCGTCTGGTTCAACTACATCACCATTACCAGTCAAGACAAACATTTTATCTTTGTTCATCACAATCATCATTGCTTCGAGGCGGCGGAGATACCTATCGGTCCTCCAATCTTTTGCGAATTCAATTACAGAGCGGTTCAATTGCCCCCTTGTCGATTCCAATTTCTCCTCGAAGCGCTGCAAAAGGGCAAATGCGTCTGCAGTTCCACCAGCAAATCCAGCCAATATGGACCCATTGTACAACTTTCGGATTTTCTTTGCAGTGTGCTTCAACACAGCATTTCCGAATGTCACCTGTCCATCACTTCCAATGACAGCCTTGCCGTCTTTAATTAAACCAACAACTGTTGTCGAATGTAAAATTTTTTTTGCGCTTCTTTCCATTTTATTTTTGTAGATTAAAAAAATTCAAAATTAGTAAAATATAAAACAATGAATTACAAGCAAACCATTGCAACAAATTGGATGTTGTTTCTCAAATCTAAAAAAAATATATTCTCGCTGGCAATTTCTTTCCTCTCTACCGTAGTTATGTTGCATCTAATAGCAAAGTTTATCACGAAAATAGAATACCGTTCGGGGTTCGCCTTCGACGACCCACTTCTGTCGCTTTTCCAACCAATAAACTTAAGCTGGGTAATTTTCTTTTTCCTTTACGTTTCTGTGTTATTTTCTTTCTTTATATTACTTCAAAATCCTGAAAAGCTTATACTTGCATTCTTCTCCTACGCCTTCTTATTGCTGTTGCGGACGACTTGTATGTACTTGCTTCCTTTGGACCCTCCAAAGGATATTATTCTTCTAAAAGACCCAATAATCGAATATTTCGGGACAGAGAGGGCGCTAACCCGGGATTTATTTTTCTCTGGCCATACATCCCTTGTGGTTCTTTTGTTTCTACTTGTAAAATCGAAACCGGCGCGTCTATTCTTATCTTTTTCTGTAATTGTTGTTGCCTTTGGTGTTTTACTTCAAAAAGCACATTACACTGTCGATGTTCTTGTCGCTTTTTTTGCAGCTTATTGCTCGTATTCCTGGACACAATTTGTACTAAAAAAGTTCAAAATCATCGACGGCACAAATCCATAGCGGCTACCATTTTCAACGATACTTTCTTCTACCGCTTCAAGTTGTTCGTCTCTGCAAGCATAACATCGGTTACGGTTATTGTTCGAGCTGCTGCTTCGTAAGCACGCTGAGTAGTTATCATTTCAGTAAATTGCTCTGCTAAATCCACATTCGATTGTTCCAATGCCCCGGAATAAATTCTACTCGAAGCAAAACTCTCCCCAGCGGTTCCAAAAATGGGCATACCACTATCTGGA
>JBKBVP010000191.1:0-3832 GCA_046289495.1 Candidatus Kapaibacteriota bacterium
CCTTTGGGAAAAATTACACTCTTGTTTTCTTGGGTTCGAAAACAAAAGGTTTTTCGTTAAATGTTGTTCAAGAGTATTAGTACATTTTGTAAAATAATTTATTGATGAATATGAAAAGATTAGTTTTACTTTTGCTTTTGATTGTATATCACAGTTCTTTCTCGGCTGTTTTTGTCGATAAGCAATCGAATATTTTGGAAAAGAAAGTTGAATACTATTTATCCATTGATGCTGAAAATCAATATGGTAAAGCTAAAATTGTTCCAGTCTATCGTGTACCCGACGAGTTCCTGGTCAAAAAAGCTATACACATTAAAACAAAACAGCTCGTCGAATTCGACAAAAATTATTCGAGAATATATTTAAGTAGTTTATCGACAATTCTATCAAAGTATAATGTTGCAAAGATCAGAGCTCCTTTTTTGAATGGTGCTACAGCTTCACCACTGTCTACCATCTCAATAGGTATTGAAAGAATATTCGAAGTGTACTTCTCTGATGAAATAGATCCGTATGAAGTTTGCAAAGAACTTAACCAATTGTCAGATGTTGAGTATGCAACGCCAATATTTATTCGCAAGACATTTGATTACATTCCAAACGACCCCAGGATTAATCAACAATGGTATATAAATAACATTAGTTTACCACGAGCTTGGGATATAACGAAAGGCTCTAAGAATGTTGTAATTGCTATAATAGACAGCGGTGTTGATTGGAACCATCCAGACCTCCTAGCAAATATTTGGACTAACCCAAAAGAGGTGCCGGGTAATAATGTTGATGATGATGGAAATGGGAAAATCGATGATGTAAGAGGTTGGGATTTTGTTGGGAATGTGACAACTCAACAACTTATGAGCGGAATCTACCGCGAAGATAATGACCCGACTAATATCCAAGGTTTTCACGGTACACATGTTGCTGGATTAGCATCAGCTGTCACTGACAATGGTGTTGGTATTGCTTCTTCTGGTTTTAGTTGTTCTATTCTTCCAATTAAATGCTCTCCAGATGTTGGTGGTATGGGGATTGTTCGAGGATACGAGGCTATTGTTTATGCAGCAGATATGGGTGCCAAGGTAATTAATTGCAGTTGGGGCGGTCCTGGTTACAGTCCAGCTGAGCAAGACATAATTAACTACGCTCTCGAAAAGGGAAGTCTCGTTGTTGTTGCTGCTGGCAACGATGGTATCTACATTGATTATGGAGGCCAATACCCAGCAGGATATGATAACGTTTTATGTGTTGGAGCCTCAAATAGTACCAACAATGTCACGAATTTTTCGAATTGGGGTATTAAAGTTACAGTTTACGCTCCAGGGCAGAATATGCTCTCTACTATGCCTAATAATTCGTTTTCAAATCAAAATGGTACCTCGATGGCAGCTCCAATAGTTACTGGTATTGCAGGATTGGTTGCATCTGTTCACAAGGAATGGTCTCCAAAGCAAATTATACACCAAATTCGTTCAACAGCAGACAATCTGGGTCTTTCCCAACCTAACTTAAAACCTTATTACTATGGAAAAGTCAATGCTTATAAGGCTGTGTATTATAATTCCCCGAGTGCCCCATCTATTCCGGGACTTGAAATTATCTCGTATAAAATTTCTCAAGGCAATGCTATTACAGATTATAATCCAAAAGTTCTACAACTCAAAATTAAAAACTTTTTAGGTCCTGCCGGAAGTATTATTTTAAAAATATCACCATTACAAAATATTGTCTCACTTAGTCAAAACGAATTTGATCTTGGTACCATTGGAACTCTTTCTGAGAAAGATGTGAATCTAACTATCACACTACTTGAAAACAATCCCTGGTACCTTGGGAATGCAAATTTGTTGTGCACATTCGAGTCTGGTAATTATGTAGATTATCAAATTCTTTCCTTGCCAATACAAATTAATTCAAATAATCGTTTAAGAAAAGTTTTTACCTTGCCGGATGCTTACAAGCCCACTTGGTTTGGAGCATCCTCTTCGCAATTTGATTGTCTTTGGGTTGTGGGTCAAGGAGGTATGTTTGGTTCAAATGGTGGCTTTGTTTTACTTCGCTCTGGTACAAGTTCGGCGAATTACATTGCTAATCAACCAGTTTATTGTATCGAAGGGATTAGCTCGACTACAGCATTTGCCGGCAGTGGTAGTCAAAATCAGACCACTGCATATATATACAAAACTGGAAATGCCGGACTAGTCTGGACATCATACAACGTTTCAAGCATAACTGGCTTTGTTAATGCGATTTATTTCTTTGATTCGAAAGAAGGTGTTTTTCTAGGCGACCCGAAGAATGGCAGCTGGGGAATTGGGCGTACAACAGATGGTGGTGATTCGTGGCAGCCGGTACTTGGCATTCCACTGCCTCAAACAAACGAAACTGGTTTCGTCAATTCAACCGCTCGTTGGAAGGACTATGTTTGGTTTGGAACAAATACTGGAAGAGTGTTTATTTCATCCAATCGTGGTAAAAACTGGTCCTTCTCCAATATTCCTAATGCTGCAATTGTCCACTATATCACATTCAGGGATAGCTTGGTTGGAATGGCTGCTTATAAGGAATCATCAGATCCTAATGCTCCTTTTTATTTGGCAACAACTACTGATGGTGGTAAAACGTGGAGAGCTAGAGAGTATAACTTTACTCAAAATGGTTTGGCCCCGGTATATCTATTTACTCCAGAAAATTCAAAGTTGATGTATGTCTTGTGCAACGGAGGGCAAATCCTTGGTACATCCGACCTTGGAAAAAATTGGGTGACAGTATTAAACGAATACACCGGACAAATTGAAACTGGAGCAAACATTGTGATTAATAAATCGATTGTCAGATTGTGGCAAGTTGGACTGGGCGTGTCTTATCTTGATTTCGACCTGGTTCCTTTAGAAATAAAGAAAGAAATTCAGTTAACTTCCGAAAATACCTTAAACTATGATACAGTTTTTGTTGGCTCAAATAAGCTGAAAACAATAAGTTTAAAAAATATTGGTAATGTTCCTGCGAGCTTAAGTGTACGAATTGATACGATTTCTTCTTTTACCGACGAATTTAAAATTTTGGGAAGTGTTACAAATAGCATTTCCCCAGGCGAAGAAATTCAAATTAGAGTTCGTTTCGTTCCTAAAGCCGAAGGAATTCGAACTGCAAAATTAATTATTCAAAGCGATGCTGAACCATTTACAATAAACATTGATTTATTGGGGGTTGGAAAGCAACAGATTTCGAGTGTCGAGGACAATTCGAATTGTTTGATTTCGCTTTATCCAAATCCAGCTGGGGACAAACTTTTTATTTTTAAAGATGATTTTCAATTTCCGTTGTCGGTTACAATTTTTGATGCGTTGGGTACAGAAGTTTTAAGTTTTATATCTCCTACTGTGAGTAGCCCAAGTGAAATAGTAATTCCTTTGGAAAGTATCCCCACGGGGATTTATTTGATAAAAATCTCAAATTCTAATAAAGTTTACATTAATAAGTTTATTAAAAATTGAAACTATGGATGTATTAGTCACCGGAGCTACAGGCTTTATTGGTAGTTTTGTTGCCGAATATTTTGCATCGAGGGGTTATAATGTTCGGTGCACAATCAGAAAGTCGAGCAATTTACAATGGGTAAAAGATAAAGGTTACGAGCTAATCGAAACGGATTTTAGCTCTGCCGATAGTTTACGCAAAGCAGTTGTTGATGTAGATTACGTTCTTCATATTGCTGGAACAATAGCGGCATCAGATTACAATGGTTACTTAAAAGGAAATAGAGACACCACATTCCATTTACTGAAAGCGGTCGAAATGTTCAATCCTAAAATAAAAAAATTTCTATACT
>JBKBVP010000017.1:0-11180 GCA_046289495.1 Candidatus Kapaibacteriota bacterium
CTCTGCCAATGGCTCTTCTGGTTCAGCATAATCAAAAAGTTTCACTTTCCAGTTGCCAGAGTATTTAAACTTTACTTGTTCATTGGGTACAAGAATTTTGCCACGAAAATTGTAATACTTTGAACTTAGTGGTGCGGATTCCCAAAAAACATTACTCGTACGATTTGAAGTTACATCATTGATGAAGATATTTTCGTCTTCTTGCCAATCGAATGAGCAATGATAGAATTTTGCGAACAAATTTGGCGGTACAGTTGCAAAAACATCAAATTCTATAACTATTCTATTGCTCGAAAGCCCAGCATTCGTTGTGGTTCTCTCATCATTGATAACCACAATTGGAGGTTCGACCTCTCCTTTTTCCCCATAGGTTCTTATGAATCTAATAATTGGTTTGTTGATTGTAGGTGAAGCTTCTTTACCATACGTCTGGCAGTTTAGATTACTACTCAACAAAGTTATAACACAAATTTGCAACAAAATCGCTTTAATCGATTTTAACGAAGCGAAACAATTAGTTAAATCTCCGCATACAAAGTGAAGAGAAATCACTTCAAAAAATACTTTTTGCAGTACAAATTTTATAGAATACCAAAATACAATCTAAATTAAATCCGTTTATGACTGAATTTGTTCAAAGCAAGTCAATTTACATACTTCAATGCTTCTTCTGCTGCTTCAATCAGTGGTTGGACGGAAATTTCAGCGCCTACTGCATTTTTCATCCAAATCTGTGGAGTTGTACGGCCAAATGTAAGCATACGGAAAAGTTCTTGAGCAAAATCTTTATTTTCGAGATACTTTTCAATTTGGAATTCAATTATGTGCCCCAGCGGATAGGCTGGCAAATACAGAGGATAATCAATCATATGCGAATATACAGCAAGAATGGGTTCGTCTTTTATACCAAAAACTGGGGCGTAATATTTATTCCATACATCTTTTGCAATGTCAATTACAGCATTTTTCAGGTCTTCTACACTTGCCTGTGGATGAGCGTAGAGCCAATTCCAGACGTACATATCCACAAGGGCGACGCCCATAATTTCATACGATGCCCAAAAATTGTCCAGTGCGGTTAGATATTTTGCCTTCGGGTCTGGATTTGATATACCCAAAATATCCAAATCCCGTTTTTGGAAAATAAAAGCCATTGCTTCGGTAAAAGCAGTGTTTGGAACACCATTTAGCATGTAGTAGTCTACCTTTTGAAGTGTGAGTGTCTGCTCAACATTATGACCGAATTCGTGCATAGCGATATTGTAACCCTTGTAATCCATACCAGTTGGAGGGATACGAGTACGAAGATGAGCATTTTCGCTACGCATTTGTGCGCCCCAGGCATGTCCAGCACCTCGGGCTGGGTCGACTTCAACTTTCGAAGCAATAAAATTTGCAAGTTCCGAATTAAATCCAAGTTTCATTAGTATATTCGGTAAATCTTTAGCAAACGCCTCGTTATTTGGATATTTAGAGCGTGTGATTTCCGTCAAACGAGCTTCGTCGAGGGAGCTTCGAGCTTTAAAACCGTCATACCAGATGTCGAATGGCTCGAGCTTTCGATTAAGTCGTTTTTGAATCAACTCTGCCACTTTTTGGACGGTCGGGGAAGTTACCAATTCTACAAACAAATTTTCTATTTCTTTTTCGGAAATTTCAAATTCCAAGTCGAATTTTCTACTAATATATGTCGGATAATCGGGATAGAATTTATCTACCGCCCTTCGTGCTAAGAAGTTGTTCAAAAGATGCTGATAACGAGTGTTTGGTTCAGGATTGGATGGGAATTCTTTTCCTTCTTTAAAAACTTTATTTTTAAACGGATTCCAAACGTATTCGGGGTTATTTATTACTTGCTGGGGAATGGTTTGATTGATTATATGCTTCATTACCGCGTAAATTAGCTTTTGCTTAAACAAACCATCATCTTTTCCGTATTGCGATTTAATCTCGTCTCTTAAATTCCAATGGGAAATAAGCTTTTTGTCCTTTGGGAAGTAAGTATTAAAATCATCGTCGACAAGATTTCCGACGAAGATATTATACTCCGAAATGTACGAATCGGCTTTAGTGGAGACCTCTGAAATTTTTTGCAAATATTCGCTGGGTACCCGGGATGTAAACAAATCGCCCATGCGTGCCATAGCCCATTGCTTTCTGCTCCACGTGGAAGCAAATGCATTTTTCTCCTCGAGTTTGTAATTTGGAAAATTCAAAATAACGTAGAACGCAATTTTGTTTTTAAAGAAATCATTCGTAAGATTTGCAGAAGGGTCGTATCCTGCAAACATTAAATCGACCGGCAAAATCTCGCCTAAATCCAAATGTAGTTGTTTATTCAATTCTAAAGAGATTTTATTAAAATGTCCACTTATTACCTCAAAATAATTTGATAATCGTTCGAATACGAGGTCGAGTTTTTCGCCTTGTGGTACGAAATTATTTATGCAGAAATCAAAAAACTCTTTCTTCGAACCATCATCTTCTGCCCAGAAGTTAGCCATTTGATTGATGCTACGTTGGATTCGGTCTCGCTCTGCCTCTCCGTATTTCTCAACCAATGCTTTGATTGTTTTGTTAATTGTGGACTTGTCGATGAACTTTTTCATATTAAACTCTGAATTTTTTGTGCAAAAAGTCAGTAAAATTATAAATGGAACAATTAAAAAGAAACTTCTTTTCATATCCATCCTCAAAAAATATAAAATTAAGAAAAGAATGTATGGTAGGCAAATCAAAATCTAAAGGGCGAGCTATGGGATTCGAACCCACGACCCCCAGAGCCACAATCTGGTGCTCTAACCAGCTGAGCTAAGCTCGCCATAAATGAAAGTACAAAATTATGAATTTTACAGTAATTTTATTCAAATTTCAACCAAATCGAAAGTTAAATTCGGGCTAACTAACTCACCTAAGAATAACCAAAGGCAGAAATTTTCTCATTTCCAGGTTATTAAGGTTTATATGTACGAAATATATACCAGGATTGAAATTCGATATATCAAATAAGAGTTCGTTCTCGGTAGTGAAAGCAGGCTTAATTTCCATTGAATTACCGAAATAGTCGCAAATTGTGACTTTTTGATATGACTGACGAGGATAGATTTTGAAGTACTTATCGGTCGGATTTGGATATAAAATGATATCGTCTATTATACTTTGTTCATCGACACTTGAAATTAAATGCTTGATTTCAAGGTCATCTATGTACCATCCATCGTCGACTCCGGCTGTACCACTAAAGAGCCTGTATCTTAAATAGAGGAAATCGTTTCCAAGAGCTCGAGTGATTTCATCGGTGTTCAATACAATATTTTCCTTTCTCCAATCGTTTTGATCGAGGACTTTATCTTTCCAGGGTAGATAATTTTCCATATTGTAATTAGCAATTTTAATGCTCTGATTTCTATGGTTCACAATTTCGACAATCCCCGTGTCTGTACGATGAATAATAGCAGCGTTTTGGAAAGAAATAGAAACGAAGCCATCATTTGGCAATTTAAAAGGAAATGTACCAAGAATTACCTCGGTCCGACTTTGATAATTTCCAGTAGGAGAGTCGGTGATTGCGCTTGGAGCCGTGTAATAGAAAGTCGTCGTATAACCCCAACCAGAGAATTTTAAATATTTCTTGGGATTAGAATTGGAAAAATCGTCGAAATAACTTTCTTGACCGATGTCGAATACTCTGCCACGAAAAGCAATTACTTCATTCGAAAAATCACTACTGTTTCCATCTGCGTCAAAAACTTTTGTTCTGACACGATAAAAACCATCGACATCTACAATAAAATCGAAGCAGCGGGTAGCCCCAGTGTCTTCTGTGGTAAGATTAACTTCAAAGAGAAGAGAGTCCAAATCGTACACCTGCAGTTTAGATAGATTAACAATTGGAGTCGAGGAGTCTGCTCTGAAATTTGGTATTTGTACACAAATCTGCTTAGTTATTCCATTTTCTAAATTTGTTGAAACAATTGAAGGAGCAGTCAGCTTTTTAGCGCCACCAGCATAAGCAGAAGAATGGACTTCGATACTTGTATCCGAGCCAAGAACTGCAGCGAGAGAGTACTTGTTGTAGGAATATGCCTCCAAACCACTATCTAAAAATGACAAATTCGAGGAGGAGAGTGTGGCGATAATTTTGCCTTCTCTTTTCAAGAGGAACTTTAAAGATTGTAAATCATCATCATTCAGCGGATGACCAAACACTTTAGAAAGGGGCGGTTCCCAAGACAAAAGAATTGAGGTTGGCACATCTGGAATTGTTTTAGCAACGAAATTACGAGGTGGGGCTGGTGCATGTATGCTTACGTAAGAGGTAAAGACATCGCTATCAAAAATGTTCTTAACAGCATTACGCATGTCGACCCAAGAGGGATAAATTTTCCCATCGTAAAAAGCACATCCACTATAGTCACCAGCAAAAGAATTATCCGTAAAAGGATTCAAGCGTAAATCTGATGCAACCTCAGACACTGGTCTATCAATCCACGTCTGGCCGCCATCGCTGGAGTAGCTAACCCAACACTCCACTAATATGTTTTGGGGGTCTCTTCGGCTATCCAAATACATAATTGCCAAGTCACCATTTACAGGGTCTAATGCAATCCAAGGCCAGAATTGGTCATTATCTTCTACGCTGTGAATAATCTTTGGGATTGTCCAACTCTGACCACCATCAGTAGAACGAGAAAAGTATATATTTGGTACAGAGTCAGCTGCCCAACATAGGTATAGATAACCATACCGAGGTCCACCAGTGTAATCACATACAATAGAAGGATACGCCTCGGCACGAACTTTATCCTTGACGGTATGTTTGTATCCTTGGTTTGTAATATTTTTCGGTCTACCGAATGGGTTATATCGGATGATAATTTTAGGGGGTGAGAATGAATTTCCACCATCCGTTGATTTTGCAAAACCAATGCCTTTCTCAATGCCATCGTTCCATACCACAAAGACTTCTCCATTTGGTCCACACGTTGCTAAGGGAAAGCTCTGGCCGAATGTAGTATCCTCGGAACTACCACTTTTACGCGGACTAACTGGCACAGGAATCGACCAGGTGATTCCTTTGTCGGTGGACTTTGAGATAACTATTTGTGTCGAAGAATCTCGTGGAATTACCCTTTTCCAGGTAACGTATAGATTACCCTTAAACGGGGAACTTAGGCTATTGTCCACAGTGATGTAATATTTATCCTCAAAAGCAGAGTCCAAAGTTTGCTCACCTCGGTGCACAATAATAGGAATATGAGCTTCCCAAGTTTTGCATTCGTCGAAGGTGCGCGCCAGGAAGACACCATTTTCACCAAAAAGCAAGCTACTATCGCTGAGATTTCCAAAAGCACCGTATACAGCATAACCAATACCATCGTAAGAAAAAGCCACAGATGGGTCATTTGAAGAGCGCCAGTTCGGATATGGTCTACCTAATTTCTTATTTTTCCAAGTTCTACCACCATCTGTGGAAAAATATATCCAAGCAGCAGAAGTATCACGATAGTCTACTGCCATAGAAATCAGCACTTTTGGATTTTTAGGATTTACTGCGATTGAAGATTCGTTTTGCATTTGATATTGACCAACTTCCTCGACAGTTACGGGTACATTGTAAAAAAAACTACTACTCGATGGTTCTGCAAAAGGTACAGCCGGCAATTCTTTCACATCCAAATCGGGCAATGGATGGGCAGTTTGAATTAATTTTTTAAAATACTCTCTTGGGTTATCACTAAGTGTACTAATTGAGTATAACAAAACGATTAAGGACACAAGCCAGGGAAGCTTTATTTTTATCTTCATACTCAAATTTGATAATTTTGAAAATTTAAAAGTAAAAATTAATAAAAATCAAGAAACCTTTTCGATGAAATTCGAAATAGATTATTCCAAGCACCTTTCGAAAGAATTTTTTCTAAATCCGACAGAGTGGGTTGCAAAAAATCTCATTGGCAAAGTATTAGTCCGAGTAATTAACGGAGTTTACACGGCAGCAATGATTGTAGAAGCCGAGGCATATCTGGCTGAGTTCGACTCGGCGAGCCACTCTGCAATAGGCAAAACCCGAAGAAATAGTACAATGTTTGAGGAAGGGGGAGTAATTTACGTTTATAAAATCTATGGCATTCATCATTGCGTCAATATTGTCACCGAAAATCAAGGCAAAGGTTGCGCGGTTTTGATACGAGCCGGGCAGCCACTAGTTGGCATTGGTGTTTTTAAATCATTTCGTGGTGATGTATCGAATGAAAAACTGCTCCGCGGACCTGGAAATTTTGCAAAAGCGTTTGCTTTTACCAAAAGCGACGACGGAGCATCGATACTACTCCCCGATTTGTTTGTACAGGATTTCATTCAATTTTCTGAGGAGGAGATTGGTATCTCCCAAAGAATAGGTATAGTTCGAGCAAAGGAACTGCCACTTCGATTCTACCTTAGAAGCTCAAAATACGTATCTGCTTCTCCCAGGGATTAAACTCTTACGTTTTTATAAGTTTAGGTGCCAGCAAGATAGTCTTGCATGTATCTTTCTTGTTCGGGTGTCAATTTATCAATTTCAACTCCCATAGATTTCAACTTTAACGTTGCTATGAATTCATCTTGCTCCGTAGGCAAGTCCATAACTTCAATCGGGAACCTTTTGCCTTCTTTATGAGCCTCGACGAAGCGGAGTAAAGCCATAAACTGATTAGCAAAACTCATATCCATAACTTCGGAGGGGTGCCCCTCTGCCGCTGCAAGATTAATGAGCCGTCCTTGAGCAAGTAAATAAATGCGTTTCCCGTCTCTTAGGGTGTATTCTTCACAGTTTTCTCGAATTTCTCGCTTGGAAATAGCAAGCTCCTCCAACTCCGGTATGTTTATTTCAACATCATAGTGACCGGTATTACACACTATTGCTCCATCCTTCATTTTTTCGAAGTGCCACTTTCTAATAACATCTTTACAACCAGTCGCAGTTATAAAAATATCACCAATACCAGCAGCCTGGTCCATAGTCATCACTTGGTGTCCCTCGAGTAATGCCTTAATTGCGGCAGTTGGTTTCACCTCGGTAATCACTGTAGTTGCACCCAGACCTTTTGCGCGCTTAGCAACGCCACTACCGCAATGACCGTGACCAGCAACTACAACAGTTTTGCCAGCAATCAACACGGATGTAGCGCGCATAATTCCGTCTAATGTGGATTGTCCAGTGCCGTAAACATTGTCGAAATCCCACTTTGTCTCGGTATCGTTTACGGCAAAGACAGGATATAGCAATTTTCCAGCCATTTGTCTAGCACGCAGGCGATGGACACCAGTTGTAGTTTCCTCAGTCCCACCAATTATATAATTTTTCGCAATTTCGGGATATTTTTCGTGAACTGTATTAATTAAATCGCAACCATCATCGAGTGTTAGATGAGGAGGAATATCAATCGTTCTCTCGATGCACCAATAGAAATCCTCTAAATTGCCATGCCAGGCGAAAATAGAAATTCCTTGTTTTGCAAGAGCAGCGGCAACAGCATCGTTTGTCGATAGCGGATTGCATCCGCTCCAGGAGACTTCTGCACCAGCAGCCACAAGTGTTCGGATTAATACGGCTGTCTCTTTTGTTACGTGAAGACAACCAGAGATTTTGTAGCCTTGAAATGGCTTGGTTTTACTATAAATTTCTCTAAGATGCATTAAAACAGGCATTCGCGATTCTGCCCAGTCTATAAGCTTTTGTCCCTCCTGTGCAAGAGATAAATCGCGTACGCAATACTTGCCAGGCACTTCGTCGAAATTGCCCTGTGCTTTCTTTGGTGGATAAGTAATGGTAATTTCATTACTAACTGAATCTTTAACTTTAAGATTTTCCATTTTTGAATCCTTCAAAGTCGAACATTGATTTAATTAAATTAGTGATTGAAAAAGTTCTACCAAGTCGAGTTTTTCCCAGGGGAATTCTTCCCGCCCGAAATGACCATAGACAGCTGTTGGTCGATAAATTGGTCTCAACAAGTCAAATCGCTTGATTATGCCTCTTGGGGTCAGGTCTATGTTTTCGATGATAAATTTTTCAATTATTTGCTCTGGTACTTTGGATTTGTTATGGGTATTCACGTGAATTGAAACTGGTTGTGCAATGCCAATTGCGTAGGAAAGCTGAATTGTACACTCATCGGTAATACCAGCAGCGACTATGTTTTTTGCAATATGTCGTGCAGCATAGGCAGCAGAACGGTCTACTTTGGTTGGGTCTTTTCCAGAGAATGCACCACCACCGTGGGGTGCGCGTCCACCATAGGTATCTACAATAATTTTTCTACCGGTCAAGCCAGTGTCGCCGTGTGGTCCACCGATTACGAATTTTCCAGTTGGATTAACATAGTATTTTGTTCGACTGTCCAGAAGTTCTTCGGGAATAACATTTTTTATTACAAGTTCGATTACGTCCTCTTTAATTTTAGATTGTGTAACATCCGGGTCGTGTTGGGTGGATATAACAATTGTATCGACCCGGAGAATTTCGCCAGAATCGGAGTATTCGATTGTAACTTGAGACTTAGAATCGGGACGCAGATATGGCATTAGATGTGGCTCTTTTTTTCGTATTTCGGACAATCTCTTAACCAATTTATGAGCATACATAATAGGAGCGGGCATCAGCTCGGGCGTCTCCCGTATTGCGTACCCAAACATCATACCTTGGTCGCCAGCACCACCAGTATCAACGCCGATGGCTATATCCTCGGATTGATGATTAATCACATTTATCACAGCGCATGAGTTAGCATCGAAACGATAGCCATCCTTGTCGTAGCCAATCTCTCGAATTACATTTCGAACCAACTGCTGCAAATCGATGTAAGTCTTTGTTGTAATTTCGCCACCGACGATAATTAAACCTGTGGTTGCGAAACACTCGCAAGCAACACGGCTTTCGGGGTCGTCTGCAAGCATAGCATCCAAAACAGCATCGGATACCTGGTCGCAAATCTTATCTGGATGCCCCTCGCCTACGGATTCCGAGGTAAATAGGTATGTCCTTTGTTTTTCCATAATAAAATATTCCCATTTTATTTGTTACTGATTTGACTTGAATTCCCAACATTAATCTTGAAAAATGTTCCCTTTACAATTGCATTATTTCCAATAATTGAATTCTCTAAGAGATAGGATTCGACTTTTGCCTCGTCGCTGATTATTGAATCCCGAACAACGCTATTTTTTACAACCGCACCAGAGGCAACCGTTGCAAAAGGACCAATTACTGAATGCTCGACATAGGCATCGTCTGCTATGAAAACTGGTGGAATAACTACACTATCCTCAATCTTTGGAAAGTAGGAGCTTTTGCTTAAAAGCAATTTGTTTGTTTCTAAGAGAGTCTCAGGTTTGCCACAATCATACCAACCATCGACTGGAAAAGTTTTAAATCTTTCTCCTTTGTGCAACATCAGTTGTAATGCATCTGTTAGTTGAAACTCACCTTTTGTTTTGATTTGTTTTTGGAGTAGCTCGTCGAGGCATTCTCGGAGTAATGAAGAGTTCTTTATGTAATAAATTCCAACAATCGCTAAATCCGAAATAAAAAGCTCGGGCTTTTCTACCAATTTTGTAACATAACCATCTGCGTCTACTTCAACGACTCCAAATCTTTCTGGATTGGAAACTCTTTTTACACCTAAAACTGAAGTATCAAAGTTGAGAACATCTTTAAGATTTGCATCAAAAATTGTATCGCCAAGTACTATCAAAATTGGTCCTCCGTCGAAATATTCGGATGCACACCATATTGCGTGACCTAACCCAAGAGGTTCTGCTTGTGATACAAATTTTACCGAAAAATCATACTTAGAACTTACGAATTTTTCTACGTCGTCTCCGAGATGACCAGTCACAATTACATAGTCTTTAAAACCATTTGCCAAAAGCATATCTAATATATGTTGTAGAATAGGTTTACCAGCAACATTTAGCAAAACCTTTGGCAAAAAATATGTATGTGGTCTAAGCCTCGTACCAATTCCAGCTACTGGAACTATTGCTAACATAAATTTTCGAAAAATTAATTTCAATATTACGAAAAGATAATTCAACTATTTTATAAAGGCGAAGAATTTTGTTTATTTTTCCTTTTGATTTTTATTTATTTTGCATTTTTTATTTGTTTTATATGACTTCATTGAATTTTCGTACAGCAGTCTTTAATATTCTTAATAATCTTGATAAAACCGATTTGAATTTCGAGGAATTAGATAGCCTACCAGCTCCATACAATACTCAAATTAAAGCAGAAATAAATAGAAACCTCCGTGAAATACGTGATGCAATCACAAGTCTGCCATTTTGGAATTATTTTAATCCAGAAGTTTATAAATTAATTGATGGATTCTTCCAGAATCTGAGCCAGCACATTCACATTAATCGCAAGTTGCTCGAAAACTTACTGCTATCGACAATAAAACTGCGATGCAATTACCTTTCCAAGCCGATATCAGCTATGTTGTATTTCATTTTTGGCGACTCGCAGTCCAAACCTAAAAGTGAAGTCTTCGAGCTAATCACTGTTTTCAAAGATTACGATAAGGTTTTAACAAATTTACATTCCGAACTGGAGGAGTTCCCCGAAAATCAAGTTTCTGTCTATAAATTCTACTACGCAATCAAAAAATCCTGGTACCACGTACTAAACCAGAGCTCCAACGAGGACCTTGTGGAATTATTTAATCCTATCTTTGGGCTTTATCAGGAGATCTCACCTGAAACGGGGATTGCTCCTACGAGCATGTTTATTGATTTTTTCGAAGATATTGGTCTAAACAATTTTTCTCAGACTTTCAAGACTATGCTTATCCAACAGGAAACTATCACTAAGGGACAGTTTCGTGAAACACTTTTAAATATCTTCAGTATCTACAAAAGCCACATCGAAGCAAACCTTGCAGGTAAAAAGGATACAGATACCCATCGAGTTATCAACTTCTCTGAAATGCAGACTTTTGCATTTCAAATACCGGAAACAATACAAAAATTAGATAGAGAAATCTCACTTAAAAATGTCGACAAAGAGACCCTCGTATCGGCAAAGAAAAATGAAATTGATGAGATAAAAGAGTTGCTTGCAAAATTTGAAAGCAGTACCACACAACTTGAAAAAAATGCAAATGAGGATATTATCGAAGAAGTAACACCTTCGG
>JBKBVP010000001.1:0-19754 GCA_046289495.1 Candidatus Kapaibacteriota bacterium
AACTTCAAAATTCCATCTTTATTTTGATACTGTTCGTGCGCAAGAATTAAAATGCTTGGAGTTTTTTATAAGAAATACATCGAATGAAACTCTTATTTTGAATTATATTTTTATCAAAGGAAATACGTCCTTTTCAACCAAACCCGGGGATTTCCCGCTGATTCTTCATTCAAATGAGATCGGAAGAGTTAATGTCTGTTACTCTCCGAGCAAACTTGAAACCGAAAGAGATACAATTGTAATTTTCGATAGATGTTGGAACCAGTATGTTTATTTAGAAGGGGTAGGAGGACCCAATGAATATACTTCCCAAAGTTCCTGCAATGTAAATGTTTATGGCATAACAACTCGGCTGTCGACTAAAAGTGTGGGAGTCAACATTTTTCCCAATTCTTCGAATGGCTTTGTGTATGTTGAAAGTTCCAAAAACAACGATGATTTAAAATTTCAGCTATATAATTCATTAGGAAAAATATTGGAATCAATACGTATTGAAAAGAATGGTGAAAATTACTTTATTAATTTAAGTGCATTACCCGCTGGAACATACTATTTGAGGATTAGCTCAGCCGATAACTTTAACTACATATTGCCATTGGTGCTTGAGAAATGAAAGTCTTCAATGCCGAATTCCTTGCTTCTGCCAAATCGCTGGAGCATTTCCCAAAAATCGATTTACCAGAGTTTTCGTTTGCAGGACGCTCTAATGTTGGTAAGTCCTCTCTTTTAAATACACTTACACTTCGCAAAAATTTAGCCTACGTAAGTTCCAAGCCTGGAAAAACTCAACAGATTAACTTTTACAACATCGAGGGCAAATACATATTTGCCGATATGCCCGGGTATGGCTTCGCTAATGTTTCAAAACAAGAAAGAGAAGCTTGGAAAACCTTATGTACAAATTATTTTCGAATTCGTGAAAATCTTGTTTTGGTTCTCTTACTTGTAGATGTAAGGTTGGAACCTCAAAAGATAGACCTTGCCCAAATAGAATTATTAGAAAATTTTCGCCGTGATTATGTGATTGTATTTACAAAATCAGATAAGGTTTCCAATGAAACTTTAAGAAAAAGAATTAAAACATTTGAATTTTTATTGCAATATTGCAATTTCTTGGTCGAGCTTTTGCCTTTTTCTTCTCAAACAAAGAGAGGTCGAGAGGAACTCCTGGGCATTATCAGAAAATTTGCTGAGAAATGGAAAACGAAAATAGAAGAATAAATGATGAAAGAAGAGTAAAAAAAGTCTCGTTAATGGGTTTGATTTGGAAGGTCCCAATTTTGGTAGTTGGGATTTTCCTTGCTTTTTTAATTTTTCTCTCCTTGGTTTTAACTTTTAACTTTACTAAATCTATACTGTTGAATTTTGCTTTAAATATCGCAAATAATTCATTCAATGGTAAAGTATCTTTCGAGGGTGTGGACTTCAATCCTTTTACTGGAATTGTTTTAAACAACGTACTAATTTCTCTGAATTCAGATACAATTGCCTATGCAAACAAAATCCTATTGGATTGGGATTGGGAGCCAATTTTTCAAAGAAATGTTGTCGTTAAAAAAATTGTATTGTACAATCCAAGAGTGAATTTAATCAAAGATTTTGGCGATACATTGTGGAACTATCAGAAATTTTTTAAATCTTCAAAAAATGAAAAACCTGAATCCAAAACAAATCTACGCCTGGTCGTAAAAAACTTTGAGTTAAAGAATGGAACCTTTAAGTTAGTAGACAAAAATCATCAGTCTAATGCTAACTACTTCGACCCAAATAATTTATGGCTAAGTAATGCCAACGTAAAGTTATCTGCCGAAATCAATTTGTCAACAGAGCAATACTCATTAGTTGTTAAAGAAATATCGTTTGCTGAAAAGAACTCACACGTATCATTGGAAAAGCTCTCTGCTAAGCTCGAGATAGACTCGTCGGGATTTTTAATTAATGACTTGTTTGTTAAAACCACGCACTCAAATGTTTTAGGAAGTGTTGAATACTTGAACGCAAACTCGGCTATAAACATTAATTTGAATGAAAGTATTATAAATACCGCAGAAATCAAGAAATTTTCGGATTTACCTTTAAGTTCCAACATTCCCCTAAAAGTAGATGGAAAGATTGTAATAGGGGATAACATTGAATTTAAGAGCGTTTCAGTAAATTTAGGCTCCAAAAGTTTTTTTGCAATAGATGGATTATTGAGAACTTCCAGTGTGCCAGATGTTGAACTTAAAATTTCAAATTTGCAAGTTTACGAAAAAGACCTCCGTCGCACAATTCCAGAGTTTCTTGGTGATTTAGATATAAATTTTGGCTATCTCTCTTCCAAGAGATTTTATTTTCTTTATCAAAATCATAATATTTCCCTACGTGGAGATTTTATCTCGAAACCTGCAAAATTTAAAACTGAACTCATAATCGATTCTCAAAAAGTTATGCATTATAAAGTTGATTTCCAAAATGTAGATTTGGCTTACTTTCTGCAAAAGTTTCCTAAAACCAATATTACTGGCAAGTCGCAAGGAGTATTAACAATATCGGACTTAGAAAATTTAAACGGTAATTTTTCGCTTGATGTATCTTCTGGAAAACTTGATTTAAAAGGATTCAATGATTTTAAAATTTTTATTGCCTCAAACATTAGAAATGGAGTTATTTACATTGATACACTGAATTTTACCCATGTAAACAACGCTGGGGACCATCAAATTGGCTATATTCTCGGC
The DNA here is from genome assembly GCA_046289495.1 of Candidatus Kapaibacteriota bacterium. GTDB lineage: Bacteria > Bacteroidota > Ignavibacteria > Kapaibacteriales > UBA2268 > Naka2016. The sequence goes on from JBKBVP010000001.1 coordinate 2,721, forward strand.
GATGGAAAAGTAGATATCTCCAGAAAGCTTGATGCTAGTTATACTTTTAACTTATTTCTAAATAGCCTACGTTTAAATAGTTTCTTCGAAGAACCCAACTATCTACCCGAAAAAGTAACTGGTCGCTTCCAGTTCGAAGGAAAAAGATTCGACTTAAATTCTATGTATCTGGATTTAAAAGCGCAGGTGGATGAGTTTGCTTTTCCCGATAAATCAGTCTTGCCATTTTACATCAAGATTAACATAAATCACCTAGATACTGCTAATAAGTATATTTTAATCGAATCGGATATCCTACGTGGAAATATCAAAGGCAATTACAACTTATTGTCCTTAATTGATAATTTTTCGAGCCAGTTTACATCCATCGCTATGGATTTAGAACATAAATTTGAAAATGTAATTCAAAACAAAAACGATGGAACAGTAGTTAATTCGTCTTCCAAAAACCTGCCCATCTCCCAAAAGCCACCCGTAACGAAATCCTATGAGGCAGTTAAAGCAAACTTTCACATAAATGACTTTTCTATTCTTGGAATGTTTTTAAAAACAAATTTGGCGTTCTCTGGAAATATCTCGCTTTATCTAACATCAACCCCCCAAGGAACAAATTTCGAGCTCGACACCTTTTATGTTGGGTATTTCTCACTCAAAGACGAAAATAAACGAGTGGATATCTCGAACTTCTCTATGCAAGCCAAATATGAGATCTACGACTCGGAGGACATACTAAAATTACATAATCTCTTTGTTAATGGTTCAACCAAAAGTAGAATTATTTTGGGCGATTCATACTTCGATTATTTCGATATTAATCTAAATTACTCAGAAGACAAATTAAAAGGTCAGATAAGCACGACATACTCAACTACAACGAGCATCAACATTGATTTCGATGCTTCTTTTTCTGATTCTTTGATAAATATAAATCTTAACAAGTTATTGCTTTTTTATGATAATATTTTTCAATGGAGTCTGGTAAAACCTGTTTCATTTGCCTTAAACTCCCAATGTCTTGCTTTCGAAGACTTTACGCTTGCTCGTGAGAATGCCGAAAGGATAAGCTTAACAGGGGTTTATTATTTCAACGATTCTGTAGATTTGTCCCTGGGCATTTATGGAATTCCCTTGAATGATATCCAAAAGCTTTTACCATTAGATAATCACTTCTCTAAAATTAAAAATTTTACTGGAGAGGTCGATACAATCAAACTTTATATCCAAAATTTTCTTGAAAATCCTAATATTTCACTGAAGTTAATGACGAGCGATTTATCCTTTGATAATTTTGAATTAGGAAGCATTAATGCTGGTTTTCATTACGACAATGGAAATCTTTTTGGGAAGTGCAGATTAACAAACAAAAGCTTCTCGCCTTTGGATATCGAATTAATTGAAATACCAATTAAAATAAACTTAGGCAAAGCTTTATTCAGTATATCAAAAGATAAGGAATTTCGTGCTTTCATCAATTGCGATAGATTTAATCTGTCTCTTTTGAATCCGTTATTGTCGGACTTTGTCGAAGGATTGCAAGGCAGTTTTTCAATTTCCACTATTGTACAAGGCTTTTTGCCAGAAGATTTACGATTTAATGGAACTGTGGACATATTTGAATCTTCGTTTACACCGTTGGCAAATAACTTAAGGTACGACCTTTCGGGCAAAATTCACTTAAAAGATACTGAATATTTATTTGATAATTTAATTATTAAAAATGCACAGAACGACTTTCCCGATGGCTCTGGTAAAATCTCTGGCAAGGTTTTATTTTCGAATAATAGATTGCATCGATTTGAAGCATCGCTTCTAACTGATGGATTGAAAGTGCTAAGTAATGCTTCCGTGAAATCAATACCTCGAATGTATGGCGATTTGGTTGTCTCAACGATGCCGTATGGTCTACGTTTCGTGTTCGAAAAAAATGAAATGCTTCTAAATGGTAACATAAACTTCTTGCGGGGTAAACTATATATGCCCGGTAGCTCTGGTGGTGGTGGTGTATCTGAATCTTTCGTACAATACGAAATTTCAGGTAGCAAAAAGGATGATACCGTTAATTCTAAATTCGAAACATTGGCAGAAACAAAACAACCTACTAATTTTAAAATTGATATTTTTTTAAAATTCTTAGAACCAATAGAGTTGACCTTGGATTTGGCAACGATAGGACAGATTTATGCCATTATAAGTTTAGCAAATAATAGTTCGAGTCTGAGATTTTACTACGACCCGCAGAACGACGTCACTTTACTCACTGGTAACGACTTGGTGTTGCGGGAGGGTTCGACACTGAAATTTGTAAAACTTTTTAATACCGAAGGCTCCATAAGCTTCCCCACTGGGGCAATCGACAATCCTGGCTTGAATCTAAAGGCTTACTACAATGGACAAAGTATCTATAATGATGTGGTTCGTAACTTCACAGTTACCATATACATTACTGGTACTAAAGAGAAACCGAACTTACGATTTGACTACACCATAGATGGTCAACCAGCTGTGGACGACTCCTCCAAAATTGCTCAGGATGCAATATTTCTACTTGCTTTTGGTAAAACGAAATCCGAAATCGAAAAAAGCGGTATATCGGGTGGTTTCAACTTGTACGAGGTCTCTACTTCGGGAAGTTCCGCTCTTTTATCCAAAATAGTAACCGATGCTCTCTCTGGTACGGGTTTCATCTCGAGTGCCGATATTGTCCTCCCTCCGAGCGCTTCAATTATGGACAAGGCTACTTTGAAGGTTGGGGGTAGATTCCTTGGAATGAGTTGGAATTTTGGTGGTACCATGGCGGACTTGCTTAATAACAACGAACTAAGTGTAGAAATACCCATCGGAACTGTTCTACCTTTCAATTTACCCAATATTATTCTTCAATTGAGTAAAAGTTCCAGCCTGACGCAAAGTGTCCAGAGGACTCAAAAAGATTGGGAAATCAAATTAAAATATGGCTCTAATTGGTAAATCTTTACAACAATTAGAATACATTATTCTTTAATCACTTCAAAAGCAATCCTATCGATTATAATTTACATTTTGGTCAAAATTGTTTTACAACATTGGGATAAATATGAGTTCCAATAATAATTTTCCCGAGCAAATAGAAGTCGACATAGTTGTTGTTGGGGCGGGCATAGCTGGGTTGTCCTCTGCACTCGAGGCAGCAGAGACAGGCTTCTCGGTCCTACTTCTGGAAAAGAATCCTTATGTAGGTGGTCGGGTAGCACAGTTATATGAATATTTTCCAAAACTATGTCCACCCACTTGTGGTCTCGAAATAAATCTTAAAAGACTTCGAGAGAACGACAAAATTCGCTTACTTACTCTTGCAACGGTGGCAAATATCGAGAGAAATAATGGTAAGTTTAGCTTAAAAGTACAGCAAAATCCTCGTTTTGTAAATAATCGATGCACTCTATGCAACGAATGTGTCGATGTTTGTCCCGTCGAGCGACCAAATGATTTCAACTTTGGACTCGATAAGACGAAGGCAATCTATTATCCTTACAACAATGCCTACCCACAAAGATATGTTATCGACCCGAGTTATTGTCAGTTTGAAAGTTGCAGGATGTGTACAGAAGTTTGCAAATATCAAGCTATCGATTTGAAAGAGAAGAAAAGGATAATTGATGTTTCTGCTAAAGCAGTCATACTGGCTACTGGCTGGGACCCCTACGATGCAAGAAATCTCGAATATCTTGGCTATGGAAAGTTTCCGAATGTTATTACAAATATGATTATGGAGCGTCTAACATCGCCCTCGGGACCAACCAAAGGGGAACTGAAATTACCAGGATTCGATGAAGCAATTAAAGAGGTTGCTTTTGTTCAATGTGCTGGCAGTAGAGACGAAAACCACTTAGAATACTGTTCATCAGTTTGTTGTCTTGCGTCGATGAAGCAAGCAAACTATATCCGCGAGCAATATCCTCAAGCAAAGATCCATATCTTCTACATAGACTTGCGCGCAAATGGTATTCTCGAGGATTTTTACAATAAAGTTAAAGACGACCCGCATATTGAGTTTCACCGCGGAAAAGTTGCCAAAGTTTCCAAAGGTACCGCCAAAAATAGCTCATTAGTTGAAGCAGAGGATACACTCTCTGGTAAGATTATTCAAAAAGAAGTTGATCTGGTAGTACTTGCAACGGGTATGCAACTTGCTGCGAAAAGTAAGTTTTTCCCATTAGAGGGAATCTTGGACGAGAATGGATTTGTGCGAAATGATTTGAATAATGGAATTTTTGGTTGTGGTGTTTGCGTAAGCCCCAAGGATGTAGCTTCGGTGGTGCAAGAAGCAACCGGAGCTGCAATGAAAGCAATTGTTAAAGTAAAGGAGGTGCAATAATGGATGCAGGTAAAAATATTGGTGTGTACATTTGCGCTGGCTGTGGAATTGGCAATTCAATCAACTGCCAAAAGTTGGTGGAGCAAGTGCAAAAGGAATTTAAGCCATCTGTATGCAAAGTAGATAATTGGGTTTGTAGTGATGGATTCGTAAATCAGATTCGTCGAGATATAAATGAAAACCAATTGGAGAAAGTTGTTATCGCTGCGTGTTCTCCACGTTTCCTTTCCGATTTATTTAATTTCGGTAAAATTCTTGTCGAAAGGGTAAACCTTCGTGAGCAAGTTGCTTGGACGCATTCCCCAAATGATGAAAATACCGACGAGCTGGCAATAGATTACCTCAAAATGGGGGTTGCAAAAGCTATTGCATCCTCCTACCCCGAACCTATTGTTTTAGATACAAATTCCACTGTATTGGTTGTCGGAGGTGGTATCACTGGAATGAATTCTGCTTTGGCTTGTGCAAATGCTGGTTATAATGTAATTTTGATTGAGAAGGAGAGTAATCTTGGCGGGTTTTACAAAAATCTTTATAAGCTTGCTCCTCGTCGGTCTCCATACTTACTTTTGGAGCATAACGATATTGACGAAACAATTGCAAAAATTCTGTCGCATCCATCCATAGAGGTTCTTACTAATACGAGGATTGAAAAAATCTCTGGCCAGCCCGGAATGTTTAATGTGGATGCAGTTTGCAATGGGGAAAGGAAGATGTTCCAAGTTGGAGCCATTATTCAAGCTACTGGATGGAAGGCATACGATGCAAATAAATTATCACACCTCGGCTACGGGGTGTTGCCAAATGTCATTACAAATGTGGAATTTGAAAAGCTTGTTAAAGAGGACAGGTTGAAAGAGAAGCTAAACGGTCGCAGCTTAGAGAGTGTTGTTTTCGTGCAATGCGCCGGCTCCCGCGATCCAAACCATTTACCATATTGCTCATCTTATTGCTGTAATGCAAGTTTAAAGCAAGCTTTGTATGTAGGCGAGTTAAATCCAGAGGCAAAAGTTTACATCATATACAAAGATATCCGTACACCAGCACAGTACGAGAAATTCTATAAGCGTGTTCAAAGCGAAGAGAACGTGTTTCTTACAAAAGGCGAAGTAGATAAAGTTGTTAGCAATGGAAATGGGAAGATTTCCATTGAAGTGAGTAATACGTTGATTGCCCCAAAAATTAAATTGGAAGCAGATTTGGTGGTACTTGCTACTGGGCTTGTACCAACAACTTTTGTTGAAGTCGATGGGACAGAGGAAGTTACAACAACAGCTGATGGAAAAAAGGTTGCAGCCGGAGCAGAAGTTGGGGCGAAAATTTTAAACTTAACATACCGACAGGGCACAGACCTGCCAACCTTGAAATATGGTTTTCCGGATTCCCACTACATTTGTTTTCCGTATGAAACGAGAAGAACAGGAATTTACGCTGCCGGGACTGTTCGTGCTCCGATGGATGGAACTTCGTGTGTGAATGATGCTTATGGTGCTGCTTTGAAAGCTATACAAGCCATAGAAAGCGTACGTGTTGGCAAGGCAGTACATCCAAGAAGTGGGGATACATCATACCCAGATTTCTTCTTGCAAAGATGCACCCAGTGCAAACGCTGTACGGAGGAATGTCCTTTTGGCACACTCGACGAGGACGACAAAGGAACACCCAAACCAAATCCCAATCGCTGCCGAAGGTGCGGAATTTGTATGGGAGCTTGTCCCGAGAGAATTATTAGCTTCAAGAACTACTCTCCGCAAATTGTCTCTTCTATGATAAAGGCACTGGAAATACCCGAAAGCGAGGAAGAGAAGCCAAGAATTCTTGCATTCCTTTGCGAAAACGATGCCTATCCCTCGCTGGATGTAGCTGCAAGGAAGAGAATTCAATACTCTCCGTATATTAGAATAATTCCAGTTCGCTGTCTCGGCTCTGTAAATGTAATTTGGATTGCCGATGCTTTGTCGATGGGTTTTGATGGCATTATCCTCATTGGCTGTAAATATGGTGAGGATTATCAATGTCATTTCATAAGAGGTAGCGAGCTCGCAAACAGAAGAATGGAAAATGTTCAAGAGAAGTTAAAACAATTGGTGCTGGAACCTCAAAGGGTCGAACTTCATACTCTTTCAATTGATGAGTACGATAAAATCCCCGAAATTTTTAACAAATTTGTTGAAGTTATTGAAGTACTTGGTCCTAATCCGTACAAGGATATGTGATATTGTTTGCGCTTAATAATTTTTCGATGAGTTTTGAGAACAGTAATATATCGAAAGGTTTTTCTAAATAATAGTTAAACCCTTTGCTCAGACATTCTTCTTTGCCATAAATGCTTATGTAAGCCGTGATTGCAACAGCAGGGGTGGTTTTGTATTCTTCTGTGGAGCGAAGGCGAGAGAAACTCGAAACCATTTGCCCCAAACGGTAGGTTTAAGTCAATTATAAATAAATCATAATGATTGTCGTGAATTTTTTCCCAAGCTGATATTGCATCGCTTGCAGACTCGACTGAGATACCTTTTTTTGTTAAAATTCTTTTAATAAGAGTAATGTTTGTAATATCGTCTTCAATAATAAGTACATTTTTACTCATAGTCTTATCAAATTTATTGTACATCTATTCAATATTCAAAAGCAATAGGTAATCTAACTACAAAAGTACTGCCTTTACCTAATTCACTTTGAACAGAGATGGAACCACCTAAAATCTCCGTAAATTTTTTTGCAAGGGTAAGTCCTAAGCCTTGCCCTTCGAACTCTCGGGACAATCCTTGACTTACTTGATAGAACTCCTTCCAAATCAAGTCTAATTTATCCTCGGGTATCCCAATTCCAGTATCAGATACGATAAAATCAACAAATTTATCTTTTCCATTTTCTCGGATGATTTTCAATTGAATATTTATACTTCCTTCTCTTGTAAATTTAAAAGCATTGTGTACGAGTGAATGTACAATCGTACGTACCAAAAATTCATCAAGCTTTACAATAAAGGAATCTGTTTCGAAGTTCAAAATGACTTCAAGGTTTTTGTGGAGCGAAGATTCCTCTGTTGTATAAACAATCTCTTTTATTGTGTCGACGATATCAAATTCTCTTAGTTGAACTTTAAATAAACCTGTCTCTAATTTTGAATAATCAATGATTAAATTAATTGTATTTAACAGTCTATTGCCACTTTTGTATATTTGGTCGGCAATTTCTTTTATTTCTGGTTCGTTTTGCTCGTATTTCAACCACTGTGCCCAACCCAGTATACCTGTCAAAGGTGTTCGGAATTCGTGACTGAAATTCAAAAGTAAATAGCTTTTTAGGGAACTTAATTCCTCTGCTTTTTCTTTGGCTTCTTCTAGCTGTTGGAGATATTCTTTCTCCTGGGTAATATCAGTGATTAAACCAACATAATTTGAAATTTGTCCAACCTCATTATGTAAAGGAAATATTCTTATTTTAATCCATTTATTTAGGGTTTTTAAATATTCTTCAAACATTTGGCATTCACCTTGAGAAACTTTTTGAAACAAGTCATCAAAATATTTATTATCTTTCAAATTTGAATGTAGAAATTTAATGTTTTTACCAATGATTTTTGTCTTTTCGATTTCCAGAATTTGTTGCAAACTATTATTGACGAAGTTAAATTTACCATCTATGTCGAGTATGAACATTCCAGTGGGCGTTTGCTCGATGATTTTTTCAAATATTCTTAAGCCCTTTTCCAATTCTTTGAGTTTAGTTATGTCTCTTCCAATACCAACAATTCCAATAATTTCCCCTTTGTCATTATGAATAGGAGAAATTTTTTTTTGGAAATAAAAAGTTTTATTATCGAGTGTTTTGGACCATTCATATGTCACTGTCTTGCCTTGCAAGCATTGGTTTTGCATCTCAATGTGAATTTTGCCATCTTCTTCACCAAGTATTTCCAAGGCAGTCTTGCCAATGAAATCTTCTCTTTTTAATCCAAAATTTTCCAGCCATTTACCATACAGTCCGGTATGCCGGTGTTTAGTATCAAGAGTGTATGCTATATCGTCCAAAGAAGAAATCAAGGTTCGAAATTTCTCTTCGTTTTCTTTTAAAGCTTTTTCCATTTCAGTTCTTTCTGTAAGGTCGATAGCAACACCAATGTAACCAATTACATTTCCCTTTTCATCAAAGATTGAATTAGTAGACAACTGTATTTGAAATTTTTTACCATATTTATCTTTGTTCCAAAGGACACCACGCCAAGTTTGATTCTTTTGTAAAGTTGTAAATATCTCTTTGTCAATGTTTGGGTCGAGTGATTCCTCGGTGCGAAGTATAGAAGTTGTTTGGCCTATTATCTCCTGGAGAGTGTATCCATAAAGCTTTTCAAAGGCTTTATTTATAAAAATAAATCTATTTGATAGATCGGTTATCGAGACAGCTTCTCTGATAGAGTCCAGTGCCTTGACTAATTTAGTAATTTCTTTTAAAGCTTTATTACTTTCGGAGATATTTCTAACAATTGCTACCAGGAATGACTTTTTCCCGTAGATTATTTTGTTCAATGATACTTCACATTCAAACTCGGTTCCATCAAGTTTTTTATGCAACCACTCGAAACGAAGTTCCTCCCCCCGGTATGCACGAGTGATATAATCTATCGCCTTTTTTTTCGAAGGTATTCCATCAGGTTGAAACTCAGGAGAGAATTCATAAGGCGGTTTGCCAATAATTTCAGTTCGTTCACATTTGAACATTTTCAGTGCTGAAAGATTGCAATCAATGAAAATATCACCAGACATTATAAATATTGCGTCTGCAGAATTTTCAAACAAAGCACGATATCTCTTTTCGCTTTCTTTAAGCTTTTCTTCTATTTCTTTCCTTTCTGTTATATCGGTAATGTATCCTTCGAGTGCAATAACTTTTCCTTTTTCATCGTAAATCCCACGCCCTTGCTCAAAAACCCAACGGATTTTACCATTCTTTGTAATAATTGGATATTCATCTTGGAAAACTTCTTTTTTGTTTAGGACAATTTGCCATTTTACCCAAAGCCGTTCTTGGTGGTCTTTGTGAATTAAGTCATTAAATGATAAGACTTTGTTCCCTATAATTTCCTCGGGTTTGTAGCCAGTGATTTTATGAAAATTTTCGGATAAATATTCCACAGTCCAATATCTATCGTTCCGACAGCGGTAAACAAAACCCGGAATATTTTTTAAAAGTGTGTAATAAAATCGTTCAAGTTCTCGAGATTTTTTTTCGATTTGTTCTTTTTCTGCAATTTTTTGTCTCAATGAAAATCTTAAAATTATATTCTCGATGAATTCTTGCAACAAGGAAATCTCTTCCTCATTGTAGATTTCTTCGGTGTTTGCTATCAGTATAAAATAATCTAATAGTTCATTCTTCTCCTTGAAAGGAATTGCAACACAACAAAGTTTTGTATTATTTATTGTTTCTTCAAACTTTATGAAACCAGTTTCGTCGCCATTAGAATCCTCGAGAATGATTGTTTTAACATCAGCCCTAAACTTTAGATGTAATTGGATTTTGGCTTCTTCGATTTTCTCAGCACGTAACTCAATTGGTAAATTTGTTTTATAGAAAATCTCTTCTGATAAAGGAGGGAAGGATTGTGCAACAAATCCAACAAGAGCGTAGTTGCGAATTTGTGATAACTGCTCGCAAGCAAATTCTAAAATCTTCTCTGGCAACGTCTCGGATGAAACTGCTTGGCTGAAATTTTTTATTGCAGTCAAAAGTTTGTTTAAACGAGTAAGTCTTTTTTCTTTTAGTACGTTTTCTGTCTCATCCTTTGCAATATGTATGATGCTTTTCAGTTGATTGTTCCCATTGTAACTTGGCGTGCAATTTAACTTGAAATATTTTCCACCTATTTTAACCGACATTTGGTATAAGTCCTTTTCTCTTTCTGCGTGAAGCTGGGTCGCAGGGCAGAATTTTGGTATCTTTTCAAGGTGGGTACAAGAAAACAACTCGTAACAATATGAGTAATTAGCAGAACTTTCTGTTGTTAATGTATTAAGGATTTCTTTGCCTTTGTCGTTTAAAAATAATATTTTACCCGTATCATCTGAGACAGCAAATACATCGTCTATAGATTCAATAATACGAGAATACTCCAACAATTCTTGCAATGATTTGTACATTGAATAATTTGATTATTACTATTTGCAAAATAGTAAATTGTTGGAGTTTAAACAAATTTTGTTGTATTAAAAATTAATTGTTTGTAGTAAGAAAATTGAATAATCTTTAGATTATTTTCTAAACGTAAGGTTTAATTCTAATGTGAAATTGTCGTAGATTACGTTGTCGCCAAGATTATCAAAGAAAGAGCCTGAACCAAAGCGGACATCGAACTTTGTTCTATCAATATCAATTTTTACTTTCGCTTTGATTTTATCATTTTCGAAATTTATTTTTGCTGGAAAGGAAATTGTCTGTGTATTACCTTTAATCGTAATTTTTCCAGTAATTGCATAATTAGGGTCTCTTGGTTTTTCTTGTTTCAAAGGTGTGGAGTGTGTTAGGACAAATTTTGCGGTTGGAAACTTTGCCACCGAGAAGAAGTCGTCGCTTTTAAGATGATTAATAAGCTTATTCTTCGCTTCGGGGTCTTTTAAATCCTCGTTCTCGATGGAATTCATATCGACTTCAAATTCGGCAGATACTATTCGGTTTCCGTCGAGGACTAATTTGCCAGAGTTAAACTTCACCCATCCCCAATGCGAACCCAGAAATTTTTTCCCGATCCATTTTATTTTGCTTTTGTTTGTTTCAAGATTGTATGTTTCAGATGCGAAGGAGTTGAACGAGGAGAATACAAATGCTAAAAAAAAGAAAACGCAAAACTTTACAAAAAATACATTTTTCATATAAATCTAAAATTTGTTGAAACAAAAATTACCGTCGAAAATTGAAAAATTTTATTTTAAAAACACAACAGTTACAATTTTGAATTTTTATTTTGTTTTTAAATAAATAGGCTTCCATTGTTTAAATATTTATTAAATTGTAATTTGCTCCCATTGATTGGGAGAAATAAGAAGTATTAACAACAAAATTAAGGTGTGGTATGTCACTTCTAAAAGAAAAGTTAGCCCAAATATTTCCTCCATTACGTCAAGAAATTCAGGCTTTTGTAAAACAGTATGGCGACAAAGTAGTCTCGCAAGTCACCTTGGCACAAGCTTATGGTGGTATGCGAGGTGTGAAGTCTTTAGTTTGCGACACCAGCGAAGTTCCGCCAGACAAAGGTCTTGTTATTCGTGGTATTGAGTTGAAATATTTGTTTGACAAGTGGCCCGAGGAGATTCTATGGCTTCTTTTAACTGGTGAGTTGCCAACTCCAGAAGAATTAAAAGATTTGCAGTCGGAATTGAAAGCTCACGAAGATGTTCCAGACTACGTTTGGAGTGTTCTCGATACGATGCCAGCCGATTCCCACCCAATGACAATGTTTAATACAGCAATCCTGGTAATGCAAAGAGAGTCTGTATTTGCCAAGCGATACGCCCAAGGTATGAAAAAAGATGAATATTGGGAAGCAACTTATGATGATTTGATTAATATCATAGCCAAACTCCCTGCAATTGGTGCTTATGTCTATCGGAAGAGATTCAATAAAGGGCCACGAATTGAAAGCGACAAGAACGCAGACTGGGCAAAGAACTTTGTGCATATGATAGGATTGCCCGACCCAAATGAAGAACTTACCAAGTTGATGAGGTTGTATTTCACTTTACATTGCGACCACGAGGGTGGAAATGTGAGTGCTTTCTCCGCAGCTACAATAAATTCTGCACTGTCCGATTTGTATTATGCCTTGTCTGGTGGTCTAAATGGACTCGCAGGGCCGCTTCACGGTCTTGCCAATCAGGAATGTCTTGCTTGGATAATTGGTGTAGTCGAAAAGTTTGGTGGAGTACCCACACACGAAGAACTTGAGAAATATGCCTGGGAGACTTTGAACTCTGGCAGAGTGATTCCTGGTTATGGTCATGCTGTGCTGAGAATTACCGACCCGCGCTTTGATGCATTCTTGGCATTTGGAAATAAGTACTTCCCAGAAGACCCAATATTCAAAACCGTAGCAAGGGTTTATGAGGTTGTTCCTAATGTTTTAAAACAAGTGCAAAAGATTAAAGACCCATGGCCCAATGTAGATGCTGCCTCTGGTGCTACGCTATATCATTATGGTATGACTGAATTCAGCTATTATACTGTTTTGTTTAGTATCTCTCGTGCCCTCGGAATATGCTCGCAGGCGGTAGTTGCACGTGCTATGGGCTATCCGATTACAAGACCAAAGTCCTTGACCACAGCAAGCTTTAGAAAAATTGTCGAGTCTGCTTAATTGTTAAATTGCCCACGAATTCTAATTCGTTGGCTTTTATGTTAAATAAACATAGGTGTATTATGAAAATTACAGTAATTGGAGCTGGGAATGTCGGAGCAACAACAGCTCAGTTACTTGCAAATGCTGAACTTGCAAATGAAATATATCTTGTTGATGTTTTAGAGGGCATTCCCCAGGGTAAAGCCCTCGATATGTACGAGTCGATGCCTATTATGGAATCCGACACAAAAGTTTTTGGTGTCAATACTTACGAGCAAACAAAAGATTCTAATATAGTTATTCAAACAGCTGGGATGGCAAGAAAACCCGGTATGTCTCGTGATGACCTACTTGTTGCAAATGCAAATATTGTATCATCTTGTATTAAGGAGGCTTACAAATATTCTCCAAATGCATACTACATAATAGTTACAAATCCACTCGATGTTATGACCTATCTTGCATTGAAATTAACTGGCTTGCCAAGAAGCAAAATGTTTGGAATGGCTGGAATTCTCGATACTGCTCGTTACCGGGCTTTTATTTCGATGGAACTTGGCGTCTCCATGCAAGATATTCAAGGCTTGATATTAGGTGGGCACGGCGATACTATGGTACCATTACCTAGATTTACCTCCGTGGCTGGTATTCCTGTTACTGATTTAATCCCTCCAGATAGATTGGAAGCCATTGTGAAACGAACCGCCGGTGGCGGTGGCGAGATTGTGTCGTATCTTAAAACTGGTAGTGCATACTATGCGCCTGCCGCTGCTGTTGTGCAAATGGTTGAATCTATCATTAAAGACCAAAAGCGTATTCTACCTTGCTCCGTTATGCTCGAAGGAGAATACGGTTACAGTGATGTTGTTGTCGGAGTGCCAGTTGTCCTTGGCAAAGAAGGTTGTGAGAAGGTTATTGAATTGAAACTTAATGAGGATGAGAAAGCTCTATTGCATAAGTCTGTCGAACACGTACGAAAAGTCATTCAAGAGGGTATGCAGCTAATAAAAATTTAGTTTTGTAAATATCGCTAATGGCTTATCTATTAAAGCAAGGGGCTCATGCCCCTTGCTCATCATTTGCTTTAGTTAGTTAAGTTAATTGATTTAAAGCATACTTTTGTGATATATTCCCGTTCTGAAATTAGTGTAGCATTTTACATCATAGAGAAATCAATAAAAGGTTCCTTTAATTCTGCCATTGCGTTTACAACTAATTCCACAAGTCCGCCATAATATATTCCGGATTTTTCCTTTGCACCGAAATAGTCAAGAATGTCGCGTATTTGCCCTTTGCAATTGGAGCAGGGAGCGCAGACGTACTTTGGTACCTCTGGTCCTGGGGGCTCGTTTTTGAATGCATCAAGAATTTGTTTGAATTTTTTACGACCACTGATTTGTACTCTCCAATCGAGAAAATTGTACGGTGTCATCACTGCAAAGCCACTGCCTCCTCCACAGCAGTAGTTGTCCACTCCATGTGGTTCCATCTCGCGGAATTTAGGAGCGATGTATCTTAAAACTCGCCTCTGAGGCTCTACAATGCCCATTAAACGTACGATATTGCATGGGTCGTGTAGGGTGACTGGGAAATAGTTCCTCTCTGGATCGAACTTGATTTTACCACTGAACACAATTTGTTCAATTAAGGTCATTGCGTTTATTGTTTTTATCTCGTTACCGAAGATGCGTTCTGCTATAATTCCCATTGATTTTGATTCGTGACCACACTCACCCATTATAATTCCTTTGACACCTAACTTTTTAGCAATTTCAAAGTGATTCTGTGATATGCGAGCGAGCTGGAAGTCGTCGTACCAAACTCCGTAGTTGACACCGTCGTATCCTACCAAATCACTCGAAAGAGTCCATTTAATTCCAGCAGCATCTAATAAGATAGCGAATGCAGCGGGATTTTCTGGCCAAGAAAGGAATTCTCCTGCATTATGTATTAGTAGATAATCTGCACCAGCCACATCCCATTTCGTTTCGACTTTTATACCCAATCTTTCACTCAAATCTTCATCTATGAAGCTAACATTATCTTTAACTACTTCGGGTGTCATCCCAGTGGATGAACCTACCAAAAGTTGTTGCACTGTACCTTTTTCATGCAATTCCTTTGCTGCTATACCGAGCTCTTGGCTAAATAATTTTCTTAGTTCGTGTGTTATGAGACCATTATCGATACCTAACGGACAGGATTGTGCACATCGTCGGCAAATTGTACAGCGATAGCTCAATTCAACTAAACGAGATATCAGTGTCCAATTCAGTTCGATATCCCCCACTTGAAATTTTTTCAAAAAAGTGCTACCAGGTTTAACGTATTTGAAGTACAATCTTCTCAAGATTTCTGCTCTGTATGTTGGTCTGTAAATTTCTTCGTAGCCACTTGCTTCATAAATTGGACATTGTTCCGCGCAGGTCTGGCATTTGGCGCAGTGTTCCATCGTTAGTACAAGTGGTTGCAAAAATGTCCAATTGTTTTCTTTAGAAAAAAGTTTTATCAACCCTGAAATAAATTTTTCAACGAGTTGCTGCTCTTCTTCTGGAGTTTTTGGCTTTGGAACACCGACAGCAACTACGCCATCGAGGGAATCATCTACTGTTTGCCGAGCTTGCTCGCTAAGCTTTTTAAAGCCAGGTAAATTTTCCAATTTATCATATGGGGGAGGGAGTTCAATGGTATCAGTTGGTTTAACTTCTGCTAATGGGTAAAGGTTAGGATTACTAATATCTGTAATTCGAATTTTTCTTTTCTCAGCCATTTTTATTCTCCTTTGTTGGTAATGGTGAAGAAGCAATAACGAGCCAGGTCTTCCGACCGTCGGCACCAATATGTGGTGCGGACCAGCGAACTGGGAAGTTCAATTGTTCCATTAACTTCTTGCGAATTTTGCTATCGGGGAAGTTAGGTTCATCGTCCCAGCGCACTTTATGATATGTGAAGTATTTCATAAAGAAATGTGTCATGTGTGTGAAAGGCAAATAAAACATAAAAAAGGCAAGAAGATAAAAATGTATATAGCCACTAATTGGAAGATTTGGTATAGTTGAAAAGGTAAAGACAGCATAGTAGAATCCACTAATTTCACCGATGGCTTGGTTCGAATCTATTACCCAAATAAATGATGTTGCATATAGTGCGCCAATAAGTATGATATTAAAATAGTGACTTGGATTTGAATACAATCGCAAGTTTACATCAAATATTCTTTTAAATAAAAGGATTATCGAGCCAATAATTCCTAATATAGAAGCAATCGATAGGATTAGATTTAAAAAATAAGCGAAGTAATTAAATTCAATACTATTATCAAACGGATGAAAGCCAAAAATCAAGCCAACTATTGTAAGCAACGTAAATAGGATGTAAAGATAAAGAGCGTAGTGAAATGGTGCGGAGCCAAACCACAAAGAACGATTGTGCTCCCAGACGCCCTTTAGAAATATTATCTCCTGAAACATAGTCCAAAGCTCACCGAAGAAATCTTTTTTAAGTGGTTTTGTCCACCATTCAAACTCTTCAAGGTAGGAGCCGCCGTAACTGGCTTTTCCTTTTTCGTGTGCAACGGGATAAAGTTCCCAACGAAGATGCACAGGGGAGGTTGCTATTTTAATACCCTTGTAGATAACAAGAGAAATAAAGGTAATTAATCCAATATAAAAAGCAATGTGTAATACTTCCATAAGTTAACCACTTTATGTGCAAAACTGATTTTTAAAGGTAAAACCTTCAAAAATCAATTTTGTTTGATTTAAGTTTAAGCAAGGAATCTCTTTAGAGATTCCTTGCTTGTCTGAAAGAACGCTTATACGCAACCGGTTGGTTTTGCCAAGCCGGCAACTTTGCAAGCACCCTTTGCTGGTCCGGATGGAAAAAGGTCGTAGATTTGTTTCAAAGTAAATCCGGTCTCTTTGCAAAGTTTGCGAATCATAGGTGCTATACCATACTGCTTGTAGTAATCGCGTAGATAATTGATGACCTTCCAATGGTCTGGTGACAATTCTGTAACTCCTTCTGTCGATGCCAAAGCAAGTGCTACTCTTTCATTCCATTCCTCTGGATTTGCCATAAAGCCGTCTTCATCGACTTCGATTTTGATTTCATTCCATTCGAAAATTGGCATTGTTCTAACCTCAATTAATTAAACATACTCGTTAAAGAATAATTTTATCAATATTGGTAGATGACTTTCCCAGTTTCAGGGTCGCGAGGGGCAATTTGCCCAGTCATTGGGTCTTTCATCTCTATGTAACCGCAAGGACAGGCCTCTGCACATTTATTGCAACCCTTGCATAATTCTAATTTGAATGTGTATGTTTGAAATTTTTGGACTGGT
>JBKBVP010000001.1:19764-28293 GCA_046289495.1 Candidatus Kapaibacteriota bacterium
CTGGTCTGTGGATAACTTGGTCTTGGCAAATGCTCCAACAAGTACCACAATCGAAACAAGAACCACAACTCATGCATCTTCTTGATTCTTCTATTACTTGTTCTTCTGTTAGTGTACAAGTGATTTCCTTTTCTAGACTTGCTAATCTTTCGTCGGGAGGCAATCTCAGAGCTTCATTTCTGAATTTTTCAGTGTAATAAGTAAACACTATTCGGTCCTTTGTAGCAATAGGATAGGAGAGTTCTGGGTCTTGTTCGATAGGTATTCCCCTAAAATTGCTGTGAATAGTTTCCGCTGCCATACGTCCTTGGTAAATTGCAATTGTAACTAAACCTAACTCAATATCATCACCACCAGCATATGCTTTGGGGTCTTTTGTAGAATGGAATTTTTCATCAACCT
This sequence comes from Candidatus Kapaibacteriota bacterium, assembly GCA_046289495.1. Classification (GTDB taxonomy): domain Bacteria; phylum Bacteroidota; class Ignavibacteria; order Kapaibacteriales; family UBA2268; genus Naka2016. The sequence continues at coordinate 20,167 of JBKBVP010000001.1, forward strand.
TAATCCAATCCTTACCCTCGCGTAGATGATCTAATCCGTAAAAATCTGGTTCTTGACTGATTGCGGCAATTATCGTGTCGCATTCAAATGTTTCTTCTGCCCCCTCAATTGGAATAGGTCTGCGACGGCCGGAGGCATCAGGTTCACCGAGTTCCATTTTTTGGCACTTAACAGCTTGGACTTTCCCGCCGTCGAGAATTAATTCCTTTGGAGCAACTAAAAATACAATATTTACACCTTCCTCTTCTGCTCCAAATATCTCCTCTTCAATTGCAGGCATTTCATTCCTGGTCCTACGGTACAAAATTGTCACATCGGCACCCAATCTACGAGAAACCCTTGCCGCATCTATTGCAGTATCTCCACCACCAACAACTAGTACCTTTTTGCCAATATCTACTGTTCTACCAGAGTTTACTCTATTTAAGAATTCAGTTCCAGAGAATACATTTGGAGCATCCTCTCCAGGCAAGCCAAGATTTTTTCCCTTGTGTGCACCAATACCCACAAATATTGCATCAAATTTCTCTCGGATCTCCTCGTAAGGAATGTCTTTGCCGATTGCAGTGTTGCAATTGATTTCTACACCTAAATCCACAATTCGTTGGATCTCTGCATCTAATATTTGCTCTGGCAATCTGTACTTCGGGATTCCATAACGTAGCATACCGCCAGGTTTGCTAAATGCTTCAAATACTGTCACACTGTATCCGCGCCGAGCTAGTTGATATGCACAAGAAAGTCCTGCTGGACCAGCACCAATTACAGCGATTTTTTCAGGATATTTCTCTTCGCTAAGCTTTTTCAAAGGAAACTTGTGTTCTAATGCGTAATCGCCAATAAAACGTTCTATACTATGAATGTTGAGAGCACCATCTTTATATTGTCGGTTGCAGTTCTCTTCACAAGGATGTGGGCAAACACGACCACACACAGCAGGGAAGGGATTCCTTTCTGCAAGTATTTCAAACGCAAGTTTATAAGACTCGTCGTAAGTTCTACCACGGTCCTCAGTTTGTGCTATAGCCAAAAGAACTTCACGTATTTTTGTTCCATTTGGGCATCCAGAGCGACAAGGGGCAATTTTAGGAACATGGGTTGGCCGAAGCGGAGATGTTTCTACACCCGATGTTCCAGTACTGGTTCCCCTAATTTTACCCAAGGGCTTTTTATCTTTTTTTACCAAGCCCATTTTCGCACCTCAGCTTTTATTAAACAAATGATAACTAGTAACCACCGTATGGATACATTCCTTGCTTGATTTTATTCATCTCTTCCAATAGGTTATCATGTTTTGTTTCATCATAAAGCAAGTATTCGAGTAAGTACTTTGCAATAGCCGACTTAACATCTTGCAATGCTTCTTTTGCAAGCGCTATTGTCTTTTTCTCGACTTCATCATGCTCTTCGACCAGCGTCCAGAATGTAGCAAGTTCCTCTGGATTCATTGTTATTGGTTGCTTTTCAAAATGGTCGATTATTAATTGTTGTACTCGACGATGCACAACTGAATCTTGTCTTATAATTTCCATAACAAGATGAATCAAAGGATTGTCTGTCCTCTTGATGATTTCAGTAGTATTCTTAATTGATGCATCCTCAATTTTTTGCCACCTTTTCAACAATTCAACCAATTTCTCAATTGTTTCCTTTTGTGTTGACATTTGCATTTCTCCTAATATTGAACATTTTTAAATTACATAAAATTCAACCTATTTAGTTCTTTCAATTGCATTTTTGTATAATGACTTGTTTTTTTTACAAAAGTCTAAAAATTCCTTTGCCCAAAAGGGCGACCCTAAATGGTGCAGATGAAAATATGAAGCGTATATATTCCCACGCATTATTCCATCTCGATTGTTTATGCTTCCAGTGCCTCTTTGCACTTTCACAGTTGTTTGAATTTTACCCCTAATTTCACTTACGTATGAGTAATGAAATTCATGACCTCGAATGAGTGTTCCTTTTGCGAAATATGGATTTTCGATATCTACTATTCCTTCGAAATAACCATGGCCAATAGGCTTCGAACTCATCGAAACCGTGATTGGTAAGATTCCAGCTAGTTTGTAATTATCATTGTAAACAAGTTCTTCAGCCAGATACATCAAGCCACCACATTCTGCAAAGACAGGTAATCCGTTTAATACTTTCTGGCGAAAATCATCTATAAAAGACCGGTTCTTGGATAATTCTTCTGCATTCGTTTCTGGAAAACCACCACCAATGTAGACTCCATCAACCTCCGGTAGCATTGTATCATTTATAGGCGATACTGGTATGAGTTCGGCTCCATATTGTTCCAATGCTTCAAGGTTCTCCTTATAGTAAAAGCAAAACGCTCGGTCCCAGAAATATGCAATTCTAACTTGTTTCGAGCTTTTGATAGTTTCTCCAGGGTAGTTGGCGGTATAAATGTCACTTGCAGAATTTGCTATGTCGAGAATTTTTTGGATATCGATGTAGTCTTGGACTATTCCTTGCGCATTTTCGATAGCTTCCGTTCTTTCTTTTAATTCAAAAGGGGTAACCAAGCCAAGGTGTCGATTTGGAAATAGTGTTTTATCGGAAAGTCGAGGTATTGCGCCTACAATTGGAACTCCTGTTAGTTCTACAATAGAATTAGCAATAATTTCCTTATGTCTTCTTCCCGAATAGTTATTAATAATCACCCCAGCAATGTTTAAACTTATGTCGAAGTACTTTAGTCCCCAAACAATAACTGAACTAGTCCTTGTCATTTTCTGCGTATTCAAAACCAAAATAATAGGTGCATCGAGTACTTTTGCTAATTCAGCCGTACTATGAGAACCAAACTCGTCAAATCCGTCGTACAAGCCACGGTTACCCTCGACAATCGCAATCCCACTACTGCGCGTATTGTTGATGAAGCTTTCTATTATGGTAGGTTTAGGCATTATAAATGTATCGAGATTTCGAGCATCTTTCGACGAGGCTTGCGAAAGCCACATTGCATCAATATAATCTGGTCCTTTTTTAAAGGGATAAACTTCGTAACCATTATTTATTAGGTATGAAGCGAGCCCTACAGAAATTAGAGTTTTCCCGCTATCACCCGAGATACCAGCAACAATAAACCTTGGTCTTTTGAGGTTCATCATCCACCCCTGAAAAAAAGGGCTCCCCGATGGAGAGCCCATATTGCTAATCGTTCTGAGCCCCCTCTTTATGGGGTATTTCGAGGAAGCTGCCCCCGAAATATGTGTATACTAAGCGACCAGAATTAACTAATTCTTTTATGGCTTCTTTGCAAAGATTCTTATCGCAGCGGTCTTCACCAAATAATTCTATTGCTGCTTTTTGTAGGTCGGTTGCTTTCCACTTTTTCATACCCATCGTATCTTTTACCATTTTATACATTGCTTCTGCAACTTCCTCGACCGATACTTTTTCTGCCATATGTCCTCCTAATATGTTAAATGAACAGATGTCTTGTATGTTAGACCAGCATGCTTGAAATCATCAATATGTTGTTTCGTAAACTCAATTCCAGTTAATTTAAAGAATTTTGGCCATCCGATTCTTTCTATCCACTCGCCAACTCTTTCATGCTTATGAGCATTTGCTGCCCATACCTCTACAATTTTTTTGACTGTTTGAACAACCTCGGGCCACCGGGGAGGATTGTTTGGTAGATATGGAACAGCAAGTTTCGAAAACATTGGTTCGGTCCTAGCATTGGAAACTTTCCCACCGACCCAAATTGAAATTCCATCCGTCTCTGGATTGTTCAACGGCATTGCTGGGCATACAGTGTAGCAATTAGCACAATACATACACTTCTCTTCTTCAACTTCAACACTAGGTTTGCCTTGGAAATTCGATGGTCTAATTGCAGCTGTGGGACATGATGCAACAACATTTGGAATTTCGCATACTTTCGGTAGTAATTCATGATTTACTTTGGGTGGCTTTGTGTGTATTCCTAAAATTGCAATATCCGAACAATGAACTGCACCGCACATATTCAAACAGCATGCAAGAGCCAGACGGATTTTTGCAGGCAATTTCATCGTTTTGAAATAATCGATTAACTCATCCATAACAGCTTTTACCACTCCAGAGGCATCTGTGGCAGAGGAATGGCAATGTATCCACCCTTGGGTGTGCACCATACTCGATATAGCATTCCCAGTTCCACCGACAGGATGCCCGATTGCTTCTAATTCTTGTATCAGCGGGTCGATTTTGGATGGGTCTGTAAGTAAAAATTCTACGTTGTGGCGAGAGGTAAATCGTAAATATCCATCGGAATACTTTTCTGCCAACTCTGCAAATTTTCGAATTTTAGTAGTGCTCAACAATCTCGGTGATGCGGCTCGTACAGTAAATAATTTTGCTCCCGTATCAGAGGTGTGAACTATTATGCCAGGGCGAGGTATTTCATGATATTTCCAGCGCCCATAATTTTCTTTGATAATCGGGGGGAGAAATTTTTCATAGTGCGGTGGACCAATATCTGTAATTCTTTTTTTGACTGTATCTGCCATTTTCGACTCCTTTATTATTTACAATAATTTTTATTCATCTTCCAAATAGTTTTCATAAAATACATATGGGTTTGTTCTTGGATGTTTAATCATTTCGGGCTGTGGGTCCAGCCCAACTGCTTCGAGGAAGTTCCCTAATCCTACTCTTTGAACGAATTCCCCTATTCGCTCCCGATTTTTACCTTCTTCTATCCAAGGCTCAAGTATAGCGTCGATTAACTCTACAATATCATTGTAAGAGTCTTCATCGTCTAATTTAACAAAGGGTACAATAACTGATGAAAGAATCGCCCCCTCTACAATTGGTGCTTTGGAGCCAAGTAAAATAGCAGCACCACGGTCTTTCCCGGGCGCAAGAGCCTTGGGCATTACGTTTATACAATGCATACAATGCCTGCAACTGCTATTATCAATTTTTAGAGTATTTCCATCCCATTCGATACATTTACCTGGGCAGAGAGCAACAATCTCCTTGTTGATGTCCACACCATTTTTTGCATATTCTCGTACCATTTCTTGGTCGATTTGAATTTCATCGCGCCAAGTTCCTATTATTGAAAAATCAGCCCTGGCAACAGATGCGACACAGTCATTCGGGCAACCAGAGCATTTAATCTTAAACTTGTATGGAAATGCAGGTCGGTGAATTTCGTCTTGGTAGTGCTGGGTAAGGAAGTATGTGAGTTTCATTGTGTCGTAGCAGGCCCATTCACATCGTGCCATTCCACAGCAACAGCTTGGAGTTCGTATATCCGACCCCGAACCGCCTAAGTCGAAACCGGCTTCGGTTAATTCTTCAAATGTTGGTTCGAGCTCTTCGGTGCGAGTACCAAGAAAGATTATGTCTCCAGTTGAACCGTGAAAATTTGTTAGGCCGGAGCCGTGGCGGTCCCAAATATCCGCAAGTGTGCGCAACGCTTCGGATGTGTAGAACCAGCCAGCTGGTTGATTGATTCGCATCGTATGAAAATGTGAAACGTGTGGAAACTCCTCGGGTAAATCAGTATAACGCCCAATAACCCCACCACCATAACCCATAACACCAACAATCCCACCGTGCTTCCAATGGCCAATTTTTTCCCCATAAGACCTTTCAAGAAGGCCTAATAAGTCGTTTGCCATTGGATTCCATTCGGCAGCAGCTTTGATTTCTTTTACAAAGCTAGGCCATTGCCCTTTCTCCAACTCGTCTAATAGTGGGGTCTCGTACTTTTTCATTTGTTCCGACATATCAACTCCTCATAATAATGAACATACAAATTGAACAGATTATTTAAATTAGTACAAAAGAATTAGCTCGCCTTTCGTCTCTGCCATACATTTTCAGAAATATTAATCCTAAAAAGCGATACACCATATGAGCAAACTTTGAGTATGGCATGTACCACAGTAAAAAGTAGACTAAAATTAAATGAATAAAGTAGGTAGGATAGCCCAATATCGCCGTATGCATTAGTCTAAACATAACGCAAAGCAGACCAGTGAAAGCTACCCCCCAGACTACCCAAAGGAAAAGCATATCGCTGTAACTGGAATTACCTTTTTCCGCGGGCATTTTATATCTTCTCAAAATACACATTAAGCTTCCGATTACTATTAAAAATCCAGATAAAATGCCGAATAGTTTAACAAAAAGTCCAAAAAATTCACGCACCTCATTAGGATTATTGATGTCGAATCCAGCAAGCATTCTGATTGGCAAATTCATCTCCTCGGGTAATATCTGCCCAAAAATGTTGAGAATATTAATCACAACAATTCCGGTTGCAAGTACTGCCCCAATGAATCCATAGAAAATAAAAAGATGCCCTAAAAATCTTGTGCTATTTGTCGAGCAATGCTTAAATTTTTTGTGAAGTAAAAGTTCAATGATTACTTTCCAGGTTGCTTGCCAGAAATTATTAACTCTTTGTCGGTTAAGTTTACATTTCAAGTTGTTCCAATAACGTTTATATCCCCAAAAGGTAAATGCAAAAATTAAAATGTTGCCTGCGATGAAGAGCCCTTCAATTGGTCCGTGTGCAATAAAATCCTTGTAGCGAAAAGGACCATTTACGATAGGAAATAGATTATTTAAATCCCAATTTTGAGTTATCATCACGAGTATCAGGATTAGAACAATTGGAAGTAGAAGTAACAAAGGCAAGTATTTTGGGGAGCTCAGGGCAGTCCCCATAAATTTTGGAACAGCAAAGTTCTTGTAAACATAGTCTCTGATGGCACTTAGTAGGTCTGCAGGGCGAGCACCCCGGGGGCATTTTTCACTGCATTCCATACATCCGTGGCAGAGCCAAATGTCCGGGTCCGAGAGCAATTCATCCTTTAAGCCCCAGCTTGCCCATATCATTTCTTTTCTTGGAAACGCATTCTCCATAGGAGACAAGTCGCAAACCACAGAACAAGTTGCGCATTGGTAACATTTTTTCAGAGTTTCACCACCACGTTGCTTCAATGCTTTTATAAATTCTATATCGTTTTTGATTTCTACTACATCTCTCATCTCCACACCAATTTATTTTACCTTTATTTTTTCTTCATCAAGATAATCCTTTCGCAAGTGAAAGATTTTTTCACCAAAAATGCTAAATCGTAACCATTCAAATCCGAATTTGATTAACTCGGCGTCGTCTGTTTTAATCTTTTCCTTTCTTTCTTCGTCTACATCGAATCTTTTGAAAAAAGTACTCTCGAAAAGAAAGCTACGAAACTTATCAATATCGTAGCACACCATGTAAAACATTTCCAGTTTTACTGGTTCGATAGCTTTTGCAGTAACAAAAAACTTGTGAAGAGAAATTTCTTTGAAAAGTTCGCCAAGTTCTTGATATTTTCGTAATCCTTGGTCCTCGAACCATCCATCTATTGTCCATTCTCGCTCCTGATTGAAACCCAAGCACACATCCTCTTTAATCAAAAAGTAGAATTCTTCCCCGTTATTTAATTTTTCTGCTTCGTTTGGCGAAGCAATGCCAACGGGAAACATTCTACAGCTCCAGGGGCGGTCGTTATATACGCTACAACCATTTTCATTAAGGAATGGACAATTCAATGTCCTCTCATCCATCTTTAACATAACTATTGGATGGCGTAAGTTGGAGGCGATTGGTAAAACTGTATATTTAGTTAAAAACTCTGAAGAGCTTATTCCGAGTGCCTTTCGCAATCGGGCTATGTCGTATGGGGTTAGAAATATGTTGACGTCGTTGCAACATTTGTTGAAACATTCAATCCCGGGTCTGCATTCAAATTTGAATTTTGCACTTTTATCCAATTTTGGATAGTTTGCAATTATGTTTTCATCTATTATTCTTGCATTTTTGCTAAACATTTTTACCTCTGCATTGCTTCAACATAAGCTTTTTTGATGTCGTTTTCCTTTGTTACAGGATATGGTCCTTGGTAGCCGTTAAATGGGTTGATCATAAATCTATACGAAGCGTGCACATGATAGTTGTTCCACATCCAATCCCAACCTCTTTTAAAATAACCACACTCGTCGTTCAAACATACAAAAAGATATTCTACTCCCCAATCGGAATCAACTGGCAAGTAAACTTTTTTAATTTCGCTTCCACAATATTTACAATAATATTTCTTTTCCATATTACTTCTCCTT
>JBKBVP010000192.1:0-3786 GCA_046289495.1 Candidatus Kapaibacteriota bacterium
GATGGAAGAGTAAAAATCGAGGTGTATGATAATACTTGTAGTTTAGTCACTTGCATATTATATGAATATCTTACCAAGGGTGCATACACGTTTGAATTCGACTTTGGAAGTTTTGAAACTGGTATTTATTTGTTAATTTTACGTACACCAAATAATGTTTTAACTAATATTTTACAAGTGGTTAAATGAGGTTTCTTCTCTACATTGGGAATGTGTTACTTATATTACATTTTTATTCCTTAACTGTTTCATCCAGTGAGCATATTAGTAACAGCTTTGCTCTTTTTACGACACAAAATACTCTTGCCAATGAACCAATAAACTTCCATTATGTTAACATTGGACAAATGAAAACTAAGAACATTAGCATTGAAAATTCTGGGACCTCATCCTATTTGATTGAAAAAGTAACATTACAAGAGGGTGGACTCGGGGTCTTTTCCTTGTTTACTAACCCAACAGTCCCGGTACAAATCTCTCCTAATCAATTGATTAATATAACTCTCAACTTTTTACCTAATAAGATAAATTCCTTTTACGACACAATTTTAATTTATTTCGAAGAACCCTTTCGTTTCATCTATTCTATTCCAATTGAGGGCCATTCAATTTGCTTTAACCAATTATTTTTTTTAGACACCTTCGGGATTGTCGGCACCCCAAACTTTAGAATTCCCATATTTGTCAAAGGAGACCCAAACTTGGTTGAACCTATAACTGTGAATCTTTCTTTTACTGTCACCGTAAGCGCAAAAGTTTTCTTTATTGATAGTGTAGGTGAAAATTTTACTTTAACGCAGGTAGATGTTAATCAAACATATCTATCTTACAAGATGAACATCTCAAATCTTACCTTTGATTCAACAACAAAGTTAATTACCTATCTTTATGGTAGGCTTTTCTTATCTGAGCAAGATACAACCAATCTTACAATATCCGAAATTGAATGTGAAACCGAAGGAGTAAATTTTGAGGTAACCAATGGTATTCTCAAAACACTTGGCATTTGCAACACAAACCTATCTATAGTTGATTTCATCCCGAATTATGTTCATGTTGCAATACCTAATCAAATCGTTAATGATGAAATTTCAATTGAATTTTCCCCAATAAAACAATCCCCCAGAGAAATCGCAGACATCAGAATCTACAATACAATCGGGAAAATGCTTTCTCAAGTAAGCTCCGAAATTAATTCCAAAATCAATATTCCCTTAGCAATTCCATCTGGAGTGTATAAATTAGTCATACACCTACCGAATCAAACATTTTCAGAAATTATTTGCGTTGTTAAATAATTTGTTTTTCCCCTATGATAAGTTCAGTAAGAGGAACAAAAGATATTCTACCTAAAGAAATACCTATATGGCTTTTTTTAGAGTCAACAATTCGAGAAGTATCGACTATCTTTGGTTTTAACGAAATTCGTTTACCCATCTTTGAAAAAACGGAGGTCTTTCAACGTTCAATTGGAGAAGCCACTGATATAGTAAATAAAGAAATGTACACTTTTTCCGACCGTGGAGGCGACTCTATCACTCTCCGACCCGAAATGACAGCCAGTGTCGTGCGCTCCATCATACAACATAATCTTTTATCACAAAGCTCCATTTTGCGACTATGGTACTATGGTCCATTATTTCGCTATGAAAGACCTCAAAAAGGGAGACTTCGCCAATTTCATCAATACGGAGCAGAATTGATTGGCTCCAAGCATCCAGAATCGGACGCAGAGATTATTTCTCTTGCGGTTTCTATTATTAACAAACTTGGGATAAAGGACTATTACTTACTTCTTAACTCAATTGGCAATAGTTGGTCGAGACAAAATTACAAAAAAGCACTTGTTGATTATCTAAAAAGTTACGCCAATAAACTTTCCAAAGAAAGTCAAGAAAGATTGTTAAAAAATCCCTTAAGAATTTTGGATTCCAAGGACCCACAAGACATTGAAATTATTCGAAATGCCCCTATAATTTATGAATATTTTGACCAAGAGAGCATCGAACATTACCAGCAGACAAAAGAATTACTCAAATCGAGCAACATTCAGTTCGTTGAGAACCCTCTTCTTGTAAGAGGCTTAGATTACTATTCTCATACGGTTTTCGAATTTCAAAGTACAGTACTCGGAGCACAAGATTCATTTGGCGGAGGAGGCAGATACAATGAACTTTTCAGCGAGTTCGGTTATCCAAATGATGTTCCAGCAACTGGCTTTGCACTTGGTATAGAAAGAATAATTCTAATCTTAGAGGCACAAGATTTAAAATTTCAAATTGAACCACCAGGAATTTATATTGCTGTCAATGAATGGAAATACATTGACAAGGTTATTGAAATTGCTCAAATACTTCGCAAAAATGCATTTTCCACTGTTTTCGACTTAAATCGTCGGTCGCTCAAAGCGCAATTAAAAGAAGCAAACAAACTCGGTGTAAAATACTCTGTTATCGTAGGCAAAGAAGAGATTGAAAACAATTACCTTTCAATCAAATGTATGGAAGATGGCTCTCAAAAGAAATTACCTATGAATAACCTTATCGTCTATCTTAAGAATACCTTTGAGAAATAAAAATGTCTTTGCTGAAAATAACACACACAAATAAGTGGCAGATTAAAATCATTCTGATTTTAGTTGCTTCTGTAATTGTTTTTCTCATCCTAATACTCACAAACAAATTAGTTTCTGAACTAATTCAAAGGGAGAAGGAATCTGTACAACTCTTTGCCGATGTTTACAGAAGATATACGAATTTGAACACAAATCCAGAGGATATTGATTTCTTAGTCACAAAACTCTCCAATTTAATAAAATTTCCAATGATAATGACCGACGAAAACGACGAGCCAATTTATCCATTTGAATCATATACTCTCAACATTAATTTCGACGCAAACTGGACCACAGAGAAAAAGAGAAATTACCTTAGAAAAATGATTGAAGAAATAAAGAAAGACTATCCTCCTATTGTGATTTACAATGAAAATGGCGAGATATTTGCGAAATTTTACTACACACATTCATCTTTGATCGAGAGATTGAGATATTTCCCATTAATTGAAATGCTTGTGGCTTTTGCTTTTGTTTATTTTGTATATCTTGCTTACAAGAACATTAAAAGGAGCGAGGAATCTAAATTATGGGTAGGTATGGCAAAGGAGGCAGCACATCAACTCGGAACACCATTGTCTTCACTTTTAGCTTGGTTGGAAATTATAAAATCTCCAGAAATTAAGGAACTACCGCGGGAAGAGATTATTCGCGAAATGGAACAAGATATAATCCGACTACAAACCATATCCGAAAGATTCTCGAAAATTGGCTCCAAGACAGAGAAAATTCGTATCAATCTTACCGAATTAATCGATAACATCGTAGAATACTTTATGAAAAGAATACCTCATCTGGGTAAAAAAGTAAATATCATAAAAAATTATCCCGAAAATCAAATATACTGCGACATAAATCCAATACTATTTTCTTGGGCTATCGAGAATGTGCTTAAAAATTCATTTGAAGCAATTGAGAACAAAGAGGGCAAAATAGAGATAAGAATACAAGAAAGTAGAAAGAAAGTGCAAATTTTAATAAGCGATAATGGAAAGGGAATGTCTAGCAAGCAAAAACGCCTTGCTTTCCAGCCTGGATACACTACCAAAACACGTGGATGGGGTATTGGCTTAACCTTCTGTAAAAGAATTATCGAAGATTATCACAACAGCAGAATTTACATTAAAGAAAGTACACCAGGGAAAGGCTCAACTTTTGTTATTGAACTACCA
>JBKBVP010000193.1:0-3785 GCA_046289495.1 Candidatus Kapaibacteriota bacterium
CCTGCGCAAGAATAGTAAACTGAGTAAGGAACAAGATGAGGGGAAGAATCATCCTTTTCATTTTACATCTCCTGTGTGATTTTGAAAACTTGACTTAATTCCATTCAAACCATCGAATAAAAGTGTGGAAATCGTTTTTGCATATAAATCGTAATATTCATCGTTGATTTCAACATTCCAAACCTTTTCGATGAATGGTAAAAAAAGAAAATGTGAAAAAATCAGAGAAATTGCTGCGGGTGCAATGATTGAATTCAGGCGTTCGTCTTCGACAAACAGTTTGAATAGTTGCAAACCTTGACGAGTGTAGTCCACGTGCCTTCGAGCAACTTCTGCTTTAAATTCTGAGAATTCTGGCAAATTAAATGGCATTTCGGTGATGGCAACTTTGCAAAATATCGTTTTATTCTTCATTACTTCCACTAGCTCGTTGACAAATGTTTTTAGAGCAACCTCAGAGCTAAGTTGTCGAGACCAAATTTTATCGAAAATAGCCTGAACATCGTCAAAATAGCGTAGTATAATTTCTTTGAGGACACCAGCCTTACCAGCAAAATAGTAGGATATCATGGCGACATTAACATCTGCTGCTTCGGCTATTTCGCGTACACTCACAGCAGCATAGCCTTTTTTTGCAAACAGCAAAGCCCCTGCTTCAAGTATCCTTTCCCTGGGCTCCTTTGGATTATGTTTTACATTCCTCACAATCACTCCAATTTTTAAACATACGATTGTTTAAATCAATTAAACGTTTGCTTAAAAAAATTATTTTAAATTTAATTGAATTTTTCCCAAAATCTAAAAATCCACTTATACAATTGGATCCTAATACAGAATTCAAAGTGTATTGTGTATAGATGGAAAAATATAACAATTTTACGATAGATTATTTTGTTTTATAATTCATTTAAGTTTCTTAATTTTGCATTTCTTTATGTATAATTAAATTAATTGAAGAGATGGCAAACAATGTTACAAAGGCAAACATCGTAGACGAAATAGCAAAAGCAACAGGTCTGACGAAGATTGAAACAAAGGCTGTTGTCGATGGTGTACTTACTACGATTATGAATGCAGTTTCAAATGGCAAAAGAATCGAATTACGTGGTTTTGGTGTATTTAAATCTAAGGAAAGAAAGCCACGCATAGCACGAAACCCTAAAACTGGCGATGTTGTACCATTGGAAAAGAGAATTGTTCCGATATTTAAACCATCCCCCGAGTTTATGAAAAAAGTAAACCATAATATGAATCACAAAGAAATTGATTAAAGGAGAGGATTGACTATGCCCTGCGGTAGAAAAAGAAAACGACACAAAATGAACACTCACAAAAGAAAGAAAAGACTGCGCAAAAACCGTCATAAGAAAAAGAATAGATAACCTATTCATTACTTTTTTAATTTGATGAACTTATTCATTTTACTAATTTTAAGCTTCATTTTCTCTGCCACCGCAAGTTTTTCACAGAACAGTGGGATAAAATCCACTGTTCTGCTCAAAGGTCGCGTGCTGAATTTTAAAACAATGACGCCGATTGAAACAAAATTTTTCTTAGTGCAAAATGATGGTAAAAAGATTCAAGTAAAATCCTCCTCCGACGGCTCTTTTTATATCCCTCTTAGTTCCTCTGGAGAATACACCGTACAATCCGATAATTGGTTGTGTATCGAGCCTTTGACAATTAACATTTCCGTAGGCGAACAATACACAGAACAAAATGTTGCACTCTATTTTCTCCCATTCGAAGTTGGTTTAGTTTTAAAAAAGGTCAAAGGTTTTGATCCCAATACCCAAGAGTTAACAAATGCTGGCAAAGAAGCATTGCAATTCATCTGCAATTTAAATAAATCCACTCCGAAACTAAATTATACAATTAAACTTGTAATTGAACCAAAGCAATTCAAATCTGAAACCAAAACTGTTTTCGAGGGCAAGAAGAGAAAAAAAATTACAATCACTGCAAGAGAAAAGGCAGAAAAATTTTCCAAATCTCTAATTGAAAAAATTAACGACTTATTAGCCTCTTGCAAAATGCCATCTCGAAAGTACTCCTACCAAATCGAATACATAACTGAGTCGAGACCCACTAAAGGTTCGAAAAAAAGCCATAAAAGCCCGAGCAGCGGAAAAGACAACAAATTGCATTATAATTTAGAGATCTCCATCAGTGGCATATTGAAAACCGATTTAGAAGAAAAAAATTAGTCATTTTTTCTTAAAGTACTTTTTCGGGTATTCGAAAAATCGAAGTTTACCTTTATTGTGAAGTATTTCTTTCCAATTCTCAAAGTCGAAGTTAATACAGACGGTTCCAGTAGTTGGAATGTTATCAATATAAACATCGAGTAATTGATTCGCAAGAATACTTAAATCTGGGTTGTGACCGAAAAGGAAGATGACATTATGGCTGTCGTCCATCTGAGAAATCATTTTTCGTATTGCCAAAGAGCCCATTGAATAGATTTCCTCACGAATTAATATTTTCGATTTATCGAACTTAAACTCTTCTACGAAATACTCTACAGTTTGCAATGCCCTTTCAGCAGGGCTAGTCAGAATTAAATCTGGGAGGACACCTTTTTCTTTTATCAAAGAAGCCATAAAAGGAGCATCGCGTTTACCTCTTTTGTTCAAAGGTCTTTCGATGTCTGTTAAGTCTGGGTCCGACCAATCAGATTTAGAATGTCTAATTAAAACAAGTGTTTTCATAATGGAGAACCTATTTATGTTTAAGATTAAAGAATTCCCTTTCCAAACGTAATTCCTCTTGAACCTTTGAAGCATTTGCAGGCTGATTCAATTTTCTGTACGCAGAGACTAAGCAATTTTCGAATCTTTGGCGTATGGATTCTCTTTCGTGATTATTATCGATTTGCAACCAAGCCCTTTGTTTATAAAAATTCGACAAACGAGAAATAACCCTTTTGGGATTTTTGGAAGTATCAGCCTCGGCAAGGCTTAGAGTTTTATCCAATACAGCAGATATATCTACTCGGTTTGTGTCTCTTTCATTATGTTTAGTATTAAAATCTTCAATTTGTTTCACAAGCTTGTCTACCATTTGCTGGTCTGTAAAATCGTAAATTTTTAGCTTTAATTGAATTGGAGGACGAATCTTGATATATATATCAGATTGAGAGCGAGGAAAACCATACATATTTAACTTAGAAATAATCCTATCGACAACATCATAGGTTAGATTTGTGGTTACGAGAGACAATGCGCCTCGAATTAACAAATCTCCAAAAAGTCCATTGTTTATCTTATTAAAATTTTTCAAAATCATCTGACGAATGAATTGAGCCTGGTTGTAACATCTTTGGTAATCATCACCGCCAAGTCCTTTTCGAGAGCGTAGCACCTGCAATGTCGATTTCGGGTCCCTATATCCGAGAAATTCCAAGAAGCCAACAACTTGAGAAAACACAACCTCGATATAATAATGAATTTCGTCGAGTTGTGCAATCCTTGCAAGTTCAGCTAAGTAAGCGTTGCGACCGAGAGCTGCCCGAACAACCGTTAGTTTATTCTGCCCTGTGCTATCGTCGAAACCAGCATGAGCTGGAGTATCCCTCGGCACGGATATGATTTCTATCTTTCCACTGTCAACGAGAATGGATAGGATATGGTTCGCATCGGCGTGGTTACTATTGGTACCAATTCTTGAGTCCAACCCTATGATTGCAATGTTAATTCTTCGACCGGTGTACCTTGGAGATAGGGACTCTGGACCCAGCGTATCAAAATTAACAAAATCATTGAAATTGCTGAAAGTTATATAAT
>JBKBVP010000194.1:0-3773 GCA_046289495.1 Candidatus Kapaibacteriota bacterium
ATACGTCTATCTCAACCCATATCGTGGTGCAGTCATTGCCGTTGCAGAGGCTGTAAGAAATGTTTCATGCGTTGGTGCCAGACCTCTGGCAATAACCAATTGTTTGAATTTTGGTAATCCTTACAATCCGGAGGTATATTGGACATTTAAACAAGCGGTTTTAGGATTGGGAGACGCTTGCAGATTTTTCAACACGCCTGTTACCGGTGGAAATGTAAGCTTTCACAACGAATCACAAAATTTTGCAGTCTTTCCGACACCAGTTATTGGGATGTTGGGACTAATTGACGATATAAGTAAAACTTGTTCACTTGAGTTTAAAAACGAAGGTGATTTAATTTTTTTGATTGGCGAAAATAGGTTAAACGATTTGGGCGGCTCAGAATTTCTAAAAGTGATGTATAATCTTATTGTAGGGGATGCACCATTTGTCGACTTCGAGCACGAATTAAAACTAAGCGACTTTCTACACTTAGCAATTAGCGAGGGGTTGATAAATTCTGCCCATGATTGTAGCGAAGGAGGTTTAGCAATATGCTTGGCAGAAAAAAGCGTTTACTCGAAAAACCTAGGTGCTTCAATTGATTTAAACCTCGAACCAAAAGCCAATGTGCTTTTTAATGAATCCCAAGGTAGGGTGGTTGTGACTATCTCTCCAGATAAGAAATCCAAGTTAGAAGAAGCAATTAAACAGTTTAATCTACCATATCAATTTATTGGTACAGTAAAGAAAAATATTTTTAAAATACACTACGGATTTGCTTTCGAGGTAAGCTATCTGCAAGATATTTACTTCAATCAATTAGAGAGGTACTTAGAACAATCATAATTGCTGAATCATTCGTTTTGCTCTTGGAGCAAATTCGCTAAAGGGATAATCTTCGATAAATCTTTGATATTCTTTTTTAGCTTCTTTCAATTTTCCTTGCTTTGTGTAGCATTCTGCTATCATAATTTGTGCTTCTATTCTTTTAGGTGAGTTGGAAAAAGCCAATACTCGTTGAAAATTTTCCATCGCTTTGGAAAATTCCTTTTTGTGAAAGAGTGCCTCACCTTTCCAATAGTACAACGTGCTCAAGGTTAAAAAATCATTTTCCTGGGACAAATATTTCTCAGCAGTATTTATAGCCTCGTCGTATTTTTTTGCTTTTATTAATCCAACTACCTCTTCAATGTTTTTCTTGCCTCTAATATTAATTTCATCATCCAAAACTTTCGAAATTGTGGTGTTATCTTTTTTTGACATTTCTGTGGATTTCTTAGACACTTTACTATTTTTGTTTTGCTTCTTATTTTGAGCATCATTCGAAAAATTCGTTTTGGTTTTATTGGCTTTAGGACTTTCTTTAAATTCAGTTTCTTTTCTATCATTCATCATTTCAAGTAAATGACTTATTTCTACTCGAAGCATATAAATCTCTTCCTCAAGCTTTTGCATTTTCATCCTCGTGAATTCGAGGTCTTCACAAGAAACGATAGAATAATTTGTGTTGCCAGCAATAGCCTTCTCATCGAGAATTTGCTGTTCAGGTTGTTTAAATTGCTCCAAGGTGTCTGTATTGTAGCTTTTCTCCATTGTTGCTTTTTTTGCAGTCGAAGTAGATGATTTCTTCTGCGACAGACTTGAAACATTGTAACTACCTTTTCTAACGTTTTGCATCGGTAGGCAAGAGAAGAAGACCAGTGCAGTGAATAAAATCAAACACTTGGTTAATATTATTCTGTTCCTTAATTCTAAAAAAAGCACTTTCGATTTCATAACTTTATGCTTTTTAATTAATTATAAAAAATATTTAAATTGTGTCCTATCTTTGAAATGTATAAATTCTCAACCTTTATGCCAGTAAAAGTTTATTTAAGTAATTTTGAATTTTTTTACTATGAATATTTTAATAATTAATTGGCAAGACATAAAAAATAAATTTGCTGGAGGTGCAGAAGTTCATCTTTTCGAAATTTTTAAAAGAATTTCCAAAAAAGGACACAAAATTACGTTATTATGCTCCAAATCCCAAGAATTGAGTGGTTATGAAATTATAGATGGTATTAATGTTATAAGAATCGGAAATCGAGTTTTGTTAAACTGGATTGTTCCGTATTACTACCTTCGTTATTTGAAAGGGGGGGAATACGACATAGTGATAGATGATATAAACAAAATTCCTTTCTTTACCCCTTTATATGTAAAGGAGCCAATACTATGTATCTCGCATCATTTTTTTGGAAAAACTATATTTAAGCAAGTCAATCCAATTCTTGGGGCATATGTGTATTTTTTCGAAAAGTTGATGGATTTCTTCTATAAAAATCAAAAATTTGCAGTCGTTTCCGAAAGTACTCTCCAGGAATTTTTAGCCAGAGGTTACAATAAGGAAAAATTTACCGTAATTTACAATGCATTAGATGATAGTAAATTCCCTTTTAAAGTTTTAAAAAAAAATACAAGACCTACCATTACCTATTTTGGCAGATTAAAAAAATACAAAAGCATACAACATTTACTTTATGCATTTCCAAAGGTTAAAACAACAATACCCGATGCTCAGATTTTCATAATTGGGAGAGGCGACTATGAAACAAAACTAAAGTCAATTTCTAAAAAATTGGGTATTGCAAAAGACGTAGTTTTTTGGGGTTATGTAGATGAACAAAAAAAAATCGAATTGCTTGCTCAATCTCACTGTGTTGTGAACACATCTATCAAGGAGGGATGGGGAATAACTAACATTGAGAGCAACGCATGTGGAACGCTTGTAATTTCTGCAAATGTACCAGGATTGAGAGATTCTGTGAAAGAAGGTCTTTCGGGTTTGCTTTATGAATATGGAAACATTGACGAACTTGCAAATAAAATAGTTAGGGTATTTACCGATAAAACTTTATTCCAGCAATTATCATCTGGTTCAGTTCAATGGGCAAAGAATTTTTCGTGGGATATTTCGGCTGAAAAAATGTTAGACTTGATTTGTGATATAACCCGAAATTCCCAGCGGTAATAAGTAGTCCGTTAAATTGTATAGAATAAGTTATAGTAAATCAAAAAACTTTCTCAATGTAATTACAAGATGAGATTTAGGCATTATTAATTTCGTCTAAACAAAGAAAGTTTGTTAATTTTGAAATAAAAAAGATAACATGGAAGAAATATTTAAAGACAAAATCATCGAGACAATTTTTGAAGACGAGATTAAAACATCGTATTTAGACTATTCAATGTCTGTAATTGTTTCCAGAGCACTGCCAGATGCAAGAGATGGATTAAAGCCAGTCCATCGCCGTATCCTTTACGCAATGAATGAATTAGGACTATTTCCTAATAGACCTTACAGAAAGTCTGCACGCATTGTTGGCGAAGTGCTTGGTAAATACCACCCACACGGAGACTCGGCAGTCTACGATTCAATGGTCAGAATGGCTCAACCTTGGTCGATGCGCTATCCTTTAATAGATGGTCAAGGTAATTTTGGTTCGATCGACGGCGACTCTCCAGCAGCGATGCGCTACACAGAAGCTCGACTCTCCTGGATTGCTATGGAAACTCTTAGAGACATCGATAAAGATACCATCGATTTCAGACCAAACTTTGACGACTCTTTGAAAGAGCCCACAGTGCTTCCAACTGTTTTCCCAACTCTTTTAGTAAATGGTTCGAGTGGAATTGCAGTTGGTATGGCAACTAATATTCCTCCACATAATCTCGGCGAGATTGTAGATGGTTTAATTGCACTAATTAATAATCCCAATATTTCAGTAGAGGAATTATTAAAGTATGT